>NZ_JBFULE010000208.1:0-7528 GCF_056400485.1 Roseateles sp. P5_B10 | reverse complement strand
GCAAGCACATCGCCTTACGCGGGCCGGCTAGGGAGCGGCCCGGCGCTCGGCCCGCAAGACCTGAGTCAACGTCGCGGCATCCCTAATTCGGGCACGGTGCACACTGCATAATCGTTTTCGACCCTGCAGCCCCCGACGCAGTACCCCGATTCAGGCGCCCATGCTGATCCAGTTCTTCTACACGCTGCGCGCCGCCAAGCTCAAGGTGACGGTGCCCGAGTACCTGACGCTGCTGGAAGCCCTGCAGGCCGGCGTCATCGGCGGCCCCGACAACGGCGGCACGGCCAGCATCGACGACTTCTATCACCTGGCCCGCACGTCCCTGGTCAAGGACGAAACCCAGTTCGACAAGTTCGACCGCGCCTTCGCTGCCTACTTCAAGGGCGTGGAGATGCTGACCGACTTCACGGCCGACGTGCCGCTGGAGTGGTTGCGCAAACAGCTTGAGATCGAACTCTCGCCCGAGCAGAAGGCAGCCATCGAGAAGATGGGCTGGAACGAGCTGATGGAGACGCTCAAGAAGCGCTTCGAGGAGCAGAAGGAGCGCCATGAAGGCGGCAACCGCTGGATCGGCACCGGCGGCACCAGTCCCTTTGGCAACAGCGGCTACAACCCGCAAGGCATCCGGATCGGCGGCTCTGGGGGCAACAAGAGCGCCGTCAAGGTCTGGGAGCAGCGCGCCTACCGCGACTACGACGACACGCTGGAACTCGGCACCCGCAACATCAAGGTGGCCCTGCGCCGCCTGCGCCGCTTTGCGCGCGAGGGGTCGGAGCTGGAGCTGGACCTGGACGGCACCATCCACGGCACCGCCGCCAACGCCGGCATGCTGGACATCCGCATGCAGCCCGAGCGCCACAACAAGGTCAAGGTGCTGTTGCTGATGGACGTCGGCGGCACGATGGACGAACACGTGAGCCGCGTGGAAGAACTCTTCAGCGCCGCCAAGACCGAGTTCAAGCACCTGGAGTTCTATTACTTCCACAACTGCGTCTACGACTTCGTCTGGAAGAACAACCGGCGGCGCTTCGCCGAGAAGCTCAACACCTTCGACCTGATCCGCAAATACAACCGCGACTACAAGCTCATCTTCGTCRGCGACGCGACCATGAGCCCCTACGAGATCCTGCAGGCCGGCGGCAGCGTCGAATACAACAACGACGAGCCCGGCGCCGAATGGATCCAGCGGCTCACCCACGCCTTCCCCAAGTACGCGTGGATCAACCCCGAGCCGCAAGGCGTCTGGCAGTACCGGCAGAGCATCGCGCTGATCCAGCAGCTGATGCAGCAGCGCATGTTCCCGCTGACCCTTTCCGGACTCGAAGGCGCGATGCGGCTGCTCAGCAAATGAAGCGTCTCTTTGCACTGCTCGTCGCAGTGCTGCTGAATGCCTGTGCCACGCAGGCTCCCCCGCAGGCACCCGCCCCACCGGCGCCGGACATCCCCGCCGACGCACCCGCCGTCTACAGCGTCGACATCCGCATCGACGGCGAAAGCCGCGAGGCCGCGCGCCTGCGCACGCTGCTGGCCCAGAACCTCGACCTTGCCCGCTACCGCGCCAGCGAGGCGGCGCTGAGCCGGGTGGAGCTGGCCCGCCTGGCCGCTGCGGCGCCCGCGCAGGCCGAGACGCTGCTGGAAACCGAGGGCTACTTCAACGCCAAGGCCGACGTGGACCGCGACCCGGCAGACGAGACGCGGCTGTTGCTCACCGTCAAGCCGGGGCCGGTGGCAAGGGTCGACAAGCTCGAGCTCGAGTTCACCGAAGGCCTGGCCGACGAGCAGGCCCAGGCCCTGCGGGAAGTCCTGCGCAGCGCCTGGACGCTGAAGAACGGCGCCGCCTTCACGCAGTCGCAATGGGCCTCGGCCAAGAGCGATCTGCTGCTGCGCGCGCGCAATGGCGGCTATCCGCTGGCGCGCTGGGCCGAGACGGCCGCCCGCGTCGATCCCGACACGCAGACCGCCGAGCTCCACCTCGTGCTGGCCAGCGGCAACCGCGCGAAGCTCGGTGCGCTGCGCATCGAAGGGCTCAAGCGCCAGAGCCGCAATGCCGTCGAGCGCCTCGCCGGCTTCGACACCGGTGATGACTACACCGAGCAGAAGCTCGCCGAGTTCCAGGAGCGCCTGGCCAAGACCCAGCTCTTCGACGCCGTGCGCGTGCAACTGCTGCCCGAGGCCCCGAACGCCGACGGCACCACGCCCGTGCAAGTCACGCTGACCGAGTCGGCCCTGCAACAGGCCACGGTGGCGGTGGGCTATCACAGCAACACCGGCCAGAGCATCAGCGTCGAGCATCTGCACCGCCGCCCCTTCGATCTGCCCGTGCGCGCCCGCACCAAGCTGCAATTCAGCCGCGACCTGCGCGGCGGCGAGCTGGAATTGAGCTCCCACCCCCAACCCGACCTGAAACGCAACCTCGCCTCGCTGCAGTACGAGCAGGACCGCACCGGCGACACCATCGCCACCAACCTGGGCGTGCGCCTGGGCCGCCTCTATGAGTCGACGCGCGACGAGCGCCTGAGCTATGTCGAGCTGCTGCGTGCCCGCGAGACCGCCGGCAGCGAGGTCAACACCAACCTGGCCCTTTCCATCAACCAGCAGTGGATACGCCGCCGCCTGGACAGCACCCTGCTGCCCACCGACGGCCATCAGGCCCTGGCCCTGGTCGGCTTCGGCTATGCCAAGGGCGGCGGCAGCGATGACAGCGGGCCTTTCGGCCGCATGCAGTTCAAGCTGGGCGTCTACAAGCCCTTCGGCGGCTGGTTCGCATCGGCGCGTGCCGAGGTGGCCCAGGTGGTCTCGAAAGAGCAGGTCGGCGTGCCCGAGAAGCTGCTCTTCCTGGCCGGCGGCGACGAGTCGGTGCGCGGCTATGCCTACCGCAGCCTGGGCCCGCAGAAGAACGGCCTGACCGTCGGCGGCCGCGTGCTGGCCACCGGCAGCCTGGAAATCGCGCATCCCATCATGCCGAGCTTCCCCAGCCTGTGGGGCGCCGTCTTCGTCGATGCCGGCAATGCTGCCTCGCGCTGGCAGGACTACCGCGCCGTCATCGGCTATGGCGCCGGCGTGCGCTGGCGCAGCCCCGTCGGCCCGCTGCGCGTGGACCTGGCGCGTGCGCAGGAGACGGGCAAATGGCGGCTGCACTTTAGTGTGGGGATCACGCTGTGAGGCGATCCTTGCGCATCCTGCGCGCCGGCTTGATCGCGCTGGCGCTGGTGCTGCTGCTGGTCGCGGGCTTCATCGCCTGGCTGCTGCAGCGCCCTTCCGGTGGTGCCTGGCTGCTGGCCCATCTGCCCGGTGTGCAGATCGAGGCCCCCGAGGGCTCACTGATGGGCGAGTTCAGCGCGCGCCGCCTCATCCTCACCTGGGCCGGTGGCTCGGCCGAATTGCGCGGACTGCGCTGGAAGGGCCTGGGCGTCAGCCCCAGCGCCGGCCTGCTGCTGGCGCGCGAGCTGGCCGTGGACGAGGTCGTCATCCGCAGCCAGGCCAGCGACAAGCCCATCGTCCTTCCGCCGGACCTCACACTGCCACTGGGCGTGCAGATCGCCAGTCTGCGCATCGCCAAGCTGAGCTGGGCGCCCGATCAGGCACCGTTGCTCGGCCTGGACGCCCAGCTGGACCTGCCCCGCCGCGGCACCCATCGCATCGAGCTCAAGGCTGCTCGCTGGCAACACCTGACGCTGGCCGGCAAGGCCCGCATCGAGAGTGCCGCGCCGCTGCAGACCGACGCGACGCTGCGCGTGCAGCAGGCCGAAGCGACCGACCTGCCGTGGTCAGCCGTCGCTGCAGTCACCGGCCCATTGGCCAGGCTCAAGGCCAAAGCCGAACTGGAAGCCGCCCACCAGACGCTGAAGGCCGACGGCGAGATCCAGCCCTTTGCGCCCTGGCCCGTCAACGCGCTGCAACTGAAGGCCGACAAGCTCGACCTGGCGGCCCTCATGCCTGGCCTGCCACGCACGGCCCTGAGCGGCGACGCCCAGCTGAAGGCGCCGGCCCGCGACGCCGAAGCCACGCTGCAGGCCGACCTGCACAACGCCGCTGCCGGCCGATGGGACCAGGGCGCCCTGCCCGTCAACCGCCTGGTCATCGCGCTCGCCGGCCGGCCTGACCAGCCCACCAGCCTGCGCCWGACCGCGCTGGACGCCGAACTGCCCGGCGGTGGTCGAGTGCAAGGCAAGGGAGCGCGTGAGGCCGATGGCCGATGGCAGCTCGACGCCCGCGTACAGGGCCTGCGCCCCGAAGCGCTGGACGCGCGAGCCACGCCGGCGCGCCTGGATGGGCCGCTCACGCTCGCGGGCAGCAAGGCCGGCCCCTTGAGCGCCAAGCTTGACCTCGCCGGCACGGTGCAGAACCGCCCGCTGCGCGTGAAGGCCAAAGCCCGGGGCGAGGGCACGAAGTGGCAGATCGAGGACGCCCAACTGGCCAGCGGCGACGCCACGCTGCAGGCCAGCGGTCGCGTCGACACCGCCGGTGCCGCGCAACTCAAGGTTCAGCTACGCCAGTTCGACCCGCATCTGCTGTGGCGCGGCGCACCCGGTTCGGCCTGGGCTCGCCTGCCCGGCCCGACACGACTCAGTGCCGAGGCCGATGTGGACGTGCGCGGCAAGACCCTCGCCACGCTCAGTGGCAACGTCTACGCCCGCTTGCTGCCCAGCCAGTTCGCCGGCCTGCCCCTCGAAGGCCGGATCAAGCTGCAGCGCGAACGCGCCGCCGACCCGGCGGCCTTCGACATCGATGGGCGCCTGGGCAACAACCGCGTGCAGACCAGCGGCCAGGCTCGGGCCGAAGCCATCACCGGCACTGCCGCACTGAAGGCCGGCGCGCTGGCCGAGCTGAACCCGCTGCTGGCGCTGTTTGACCAGCAGCCGATCGCCGGCCAGGGCGAGGGTGATGGCAGCTTCCAACTGGTGCGCGGCATCAAAGGCTGGCAGGTCGGCGGCAGCGGCAAGCTGTCGCTGGCCTCCGCCAAGGCATTGGGCACCAGCATCGCCGCCCTGAAGGCGCGCTGGGAATTGCCTCTGCCCGGCACCGATGGCGATGGCCCGGTCGCGCTGAACCTGGACATCAGCCAGTTGCGCGACCCGCTCGCCCAGCTGACCAGCGMCAAGCTCGACTTGCAAGGCCGGCGCAGCGCCCACGATGTGAAGGCCGAGGTCAGCGGCAAGATCATTCGAGATGCATCGGCGCGCGACTCGCAAGACCTGACGCTGAACGCCCAGCTCCAGGCCCGTGGCCGCTGGGATGGGCAGGCCTGGAGCGGCCGCGTTGCGCGCATAGCCATCGGCCCGCTGCGCCCCAACACGCCGTCACTGCTGGCGGCCAAGGATATCGGCCTGCGCTGGGCCAGCGACGGCCCACGCCTGCAGGCCGAGCCCGGCCGCGCCGAGGTGGGCGGCGCCTTCGTGCGCTGGCAGGCCCTGAGCTGGACCGGCGGCGAACGGCCCGAGGCCCGCGCCGAACTGCAGCTCGAGGACGTGGCCGCCGCGCCATTGATGGCGCGCTGGCAACCCGACTTCGGCTGGGGCGGCGACCTGCGCGTGACGGGCCATGCCTCGCTGCTGCTGAATGATCGGCTCACCGCCGAACTGCTCATCGAACGCCAGAGCGGCGACCTGCGCGTGACCGACGAGTTTGGCCAGCGTGCGCTGGGACTGACCGACCTGCGCCTGGCGGTGAATGTGCGCGACGGCCTGTGGCAGTTCGCGCAGGGTGTGGCCGGCAGCGAACTTGGCAGCCTGGGCGGCGCGGTGACGCTGCGCCCAGCCAAGCTCTGGCCTGACGCGCAGACGCCCGTGCAAGGCGTGCTGCAGGCCAATATCGCCAACCTCGCCACCTGGGGCAGCTGGGTGCCGGCCGGCTGGCGCCTGGGCGGCCGCGCGGCGGCCACCGTGCAGCTTTCCGGCCGTCTGGGCGCCCCCGACCTCAATGGCCGCGCCGAAGGCGAGAACCTGGCGCTGCGCCATCTGCTGTTCGGCGTGGATGTGACCGAGGGCCGCTTCACGCTCGACTTGAAGGGCCAGCATGCCGAGCTCTCCAAGCTCGAGGCGCGCGGCGGCGATGGCTGGCTGCGCGCCAGCGGCACGGCCGAGTTGGGTGCCCAGCCCAAGGCCCACATCGAGATGACGGCCGACAAGCTGCGCGTGCTGTCGCGCGTGGACCGCCGCCTCGTCGCCAGCGGCCAGGCGGCGCTGGACCTCGACGCCAAGGGGCTCAAGCTGGAAGGCAAGCTGCGCGCCGACGAAGGCCTGTTCGACTTCAGCCGCGGCGACGCGCCCGCGCTGGCCGACGATGTGACCGTGCTGCGCGGCCCGCGCGACGCGGCGCCCACCGCACCGCCCGCACCCAAGGCCGCGCGCAACAGCGTCGTCAACGTCGCGCTGGACTTCGGCCGCGACTTCAAGGTACGCGGCCGGGGCCTGGCGACGACGCTGCGCGGCCAGTTGCAGGTCAGCCAGAACAACGGCCCGCTGCGCGTCACGGGCCAGCTCGACGCCGATGGCGGCCAGTACGCGGCCTATGGCCAGAAGCTGGACATCGAGCGCGGCGACATCAGCTTCACCGGCGCCTACGACAACCCGTCGCTGGACCTGCTGGCCGTGCGGCCCAACCTCGACGTGCGCGTCGGCGTCTACGTGGGCGGCACGGCGCTGGCGCCACGCGTGAGCCTGTACTCCTCGCCCGAGATGAGCGACACGGACAAGCTCTCCTGGCTGCTGCTCGGCCRCGGCCCCGATGGCCTGGGCCGCACCGACACGGCCCTGCTGCAGCGCGCCGCCCTGGCCCTGCTCAGCGGCGAAGGCGAAGGCCCGACAGGCAAGGTGCTGCGCAACCTGGGCCTGGATGAGCTCTCGCTGTCGCAGAGCGACGATGACACCAAGGCCACCATCGTGCGCCTGGGCAAGCAGATCTCGCGGCGCTGGTATGTCGGCTATGAGCGCGGCCTGAACGCAACGACAGGGTCCTGGCAGCTCATCTATCGCATCGCCCAGCGCTTCACGCTGCGGGCCCAGGGCGGGGACGACAACGCGCTCGATCTCATCTGGCAGTGGAAATGGGATTGATGTGAGCCCCTCGCCCAGCATGCCCTGCTGAACGCAGGCAAGTCTGGTCGGTCCCCCGAGGGGACGACGATGCTTGCGGCGTTGAGCCGCAAGCACATCGCCAGAGCGGGCCGGCTTGGGAGCGGCCCGGCGCTCGACCCGCAGATCTTGCAAACGAGCCCAAGCGCCAGCGGCGTCCTACAAAGCGACGCGTTTCGTTTGCCATTCGGCATCCCGGCCTGCCTACACATCTGAAACCCCGTTGAGACCAAAGTTGTTTCATCAACCCCTGTTGATTCCGATGGAGGTTCACCATGACCCAGGTCCAGCTCACTACGCCAACAGCACCCGCTTCGCTGCCGCTTCCTCAGTCCGCGCACAAGGCGACCATCGCCGAAACCCTGCGGGCTGAGCCAGAGCTCACCCATCTGCTGCACTTCGAGCCGCTGACCTACCAGGGCGCCGGCCTGGACATTCCCTGCGACCGCCAGGGC
>NZ_JBFULE010000207.1:0-7542 GCF_056400485.1 Roseateles sp. P5_B10 | reverse complement strand
GGCCGGTGGCCCAGCCGGTCGAGCCGACGGCACCGAGCTTCATGCCCTGTTCGATGCGCTGGCCCTTCTTGACGTCAATGCGGCTCAGGTGCGCGTAGACCGTGCTGCGGTCGCCGGCGTGGCGCACCTGCACGACATTGCCAAAGCCGTTCTGCCAGCCGGCCATTTCGACCGTGCCATCGCCCACCGACCGCACGGCCGTGCCGGTCGGCGCACCGTAGTCGACACCGTTGTGCTGGCGCCAAGTCTGCATGATGGGATGGAAGCGCATCGCGAAGCCGCTGGTGATGCGCGAGAACTCCATCGGGCTGGCCAGGAAGGCGCGACGCTTGCTCGTACCGTCAAAGCCGAAGAAGCTGCTCTTGCCGGTGGCGTTGTCCTTGAAATAGACGGCCGAGTAGGTGCGGCCGTTGTTCGTGAACTCGCCGGCCAGCAGTCGACCCACGCCGCCGTCCCACGGGACCGGCTCGCCGTCGGCGGTCAGCGTCTCGTAGACGATGCTGAAGCGGTCGCCCTTGCGCAGCTCGCGGTGGAAGTCGATGTCGCCCGAGAACATGTCGGCCATCTGCGAAGCGATGGCGTCGGGGATGTTGGCGTCGTCGGTAGCGGCGAACAGCGAGGTGCGGATGGTGCCGCTGCCCAAGGCCACCTGGGCCTGCAGCGGTGCCGTTTCGGTGCGGGCGGTGAAGCGGCCGCCGACGCGCTCGATCGTCAACCGGGTGAAATGACTTGCTTGCTGCTCGACCTTTTCGGCCGGGAAGCGCATGACGATCTTCTGCACCTGGCCGGAGGCGTCGGCTGTCAGGTGGACCATCTTGCCGGCGCGGCCCTGCAGCACGCGCCGGCCCAGCGGGTCAGTGCGCAGGAAGGCCGCGGCGGCCGGGTCGAAGGCGCCGGCACGCTTGAGCAGGCTGTCAGGGGTATCGCTGGAGCGGGTGGCTTCGGCGCGGGTCAGGCCGACGGCGTGCGTGGCCAGCTCCTCGAGCTGACTCTCCACATCGGGCGTGGCCAGGGTCTCGACCAACGTGCGCTTGGGAAGCTCGGCGGCGTCAGGGGCCAGCGGCGCGATGCCGAAGGCRGTCACGGCGAAGCAACTCAGCAGGCCGACGACGGTGGCCGTCAGCGCACGCGGATGCCGGGCGGCAAAGGCCTCGGCATGCTGCAGGCTGGCTTGGACTTGCTTCAGGCGGTTCTTAACAGTCACTCTCGCTGTCACTCTCGGTATTCCCGGGGTTGTCGCTGGGGCAATCCCGGCCGAGCCGGTTCAGCGCTGAGGCCGCTCGTGGGCGGCCCTTAAAATCCCTGGATTGGTTGTGTTGAAACAACACCCCCAAACGAAGGGTGAATTCTAACGGCTTTGTCCTACCTGGCATGCCGGTTAACCCCGATGGATCAATAACTTAACGTTTCGCCCGGCTTGCTGCCGGGCGCCGATGCGCCATGTCCGACGCTCCGCAATTCCCCATCACCGATGCTGTCCTCGAAGCCCTGGCCGTCACGCGCCGCGGCGTGGACGAGTTGCTGCCGGAGGCCGAGTGGACGAAGAAGCTGGCCCGCTCCGCCGCCACCGGTGTGCCGCTGCGTATCAAGCTGGGCCTGGACCCGACGGCGCCCGACATCCACGTCGGTCACACGGTTGTCTTGAACAAGATGCGCCAATTGCAGGACCTGGGTCACCAGGTCATCTTCCTGATCGGCGACTTCACCTCGCTGATTGGCGATCCGTCCGGCCGCAACGCCACTCGTCCGCCGCTGACCAAGGAACAGATCCAGGCCAACGCCGAGACCTATTACGCCCAGGCCAGGCTGGTGCTGGACCCGGCGCGCACCGAGATTCGCTACAACTCCGAGTGGAGCGAGCCGCTGGGCGCGGCCGGCATGATCCAGCTGGCGAGCAAGTACACGGTCGCCCGCATGATGGAGCGCGACGACTTCACCAAGCGCTTCGCGGCCCAGACGCCGATCTCGGTGCACGAGTTCCTCTACCCGCTGATGCAGGGCTATGACTCGGTGGCGCTGAAGAGCGACCTGGAGCTGGGCGGCACCGACCAGAAGTTCAACCTGCTGATGGGCCGCCACCTGCAGCAGGAATACGGCCAGGAGCCGCAGTGCATCCTGACCATGCCGCTGCTGGAGGGGCTGGACGGCGTCGAGAAGATGTCCAAGTCCAAGAACAACTACATCGGCATCACGGAAGCGCCGAACACGATGTTCGCCAAGATCCTGTCGATCAGCGACGTACAGATGTGGAAGTGGTTCGAGCTGCTGTCCTTCAAGTCCCTGGCCGAGATCGCCGCGCTGAAGGCCGAGGTCGAGGGTGGCCGCAACCCGAAGGACGCCAAGGTCATGCTGGCCAAGGAGATCACGGCGCGCTTCCACAGCGCGGCGGCGGCGGACGCGGCCGAAGCCGACTTCAACAATCGCGCCCGCGGTGGCATTCCTGACGAGATTCCTGAAGTTCAGTTGAGCGGCGCGCCCATGGGCATCGCCCAGGTGTTGAAGGGGGCCGGCCTTGTCGCATCGACAGGCGAAGGCCTGCGCATGGTCGAGCAGGGCGGCGTGCGCCGGGCCGGCGAAGTCATCGCCGACAAGGGGCTGAAGCTTGACGCCGGCGAGCATGTGCTGCAGGTGGGCAAGCGCAAGTTCGCGCGGGTCGTGCTGAGCTGAGCGCCCGGCGGGCGGCCGTTCGCCACCGTTCGCTGGCGATTCCCGCCGCGCGCTGTCCATTCGTCGCAAGCCGTTGGCCCCAAGGGCGAGGCATCCGCACAGTCCAGGCATCGCAACACCCACCGGATGCCGCCAATGACTGCTTCTTCCATCCCCTTCTGGCCCTTCGCCGTCCTGGCCGGCCTCGTCATGCTGGGCTACCGCCAGTCGCGTGACCGTGTCGTCCAGCCCGGCATGCTCGCCAAGGTCGCCCTGGCCATGYTGGCCCTGTCGCTGTATGGCGTCACGACGGCCTTCGGCGCACACATGGTTCCCGTGCTGGCCTGGGCGACGGCCTTTGCAGCTGCCGTCTTCATCGGTGGCCCGCTGTTTGCACCGCGCGGCCTGGCCAAGGAAGGCGCCGCCGTGCGCATGCCCGGCAGCTGGGTGCCGCTGGGCCTGATGCTCGGCATCTTCATGACCAAGTTCGGCCTGGGCTTCGCCAACGGCATGGGCGCCCATGTGCTGCAGGAGCTCTGGTTCATCGCCGCGGTGAGCGCGATCCTGGGTCTGTTCAGCGGTGCCTTCGCGGCCCGGGCCACGGCGGTGCATCGCTTCGTCCGCGCCGCTTGATCTCTCAAGCCCATGAAAAAGGGAGGCCGCGGCCTCCCTTTGCTTTCACGGCTTGACCGGCCGCAGATACGGTCCCGGCTTCACCACCTGGACCGGCTGCTCGGCAATCCGGCGCTTCAGATCGGCCAGCGCCGCATCCAGCTGCGCGTCCTGGCCCATGGCCGTTGCGCGCGGCGGGTTGTCGACCTCGATGTCCGGCGTCACGCCGATGCCCTCGATCAGGAAGCGGCCCTCGGCGTCGATCTGCCCCGTCTCGGCGGCCCGCATGATGCCGTTGTCGATCAGGCGGTTCTGGTCCGACAGCCACACGCCCGCCCCCGAGCTGCGCTTGCCAATGACGGGGCCCAGCTTGAGGCGCTTGAAGCCCTCGGCGAAGGTCTCGCCGTCGCTGTAGGTGTCTTCGTTCATCAACACCACCGTGTGGCCGCGGTAGACGTTCTGCATGTTGGCGTAGACCGGTGCGCCGCCTGGCGAGCGCGGTTGCCAGAAGGCCCAGGCGCGGCGCAGCAGCTTTTCCAGGATCCAGCTGTCGATGTTGCCGCCATTGTTGTAGCGCACGTCGATGATGAGGCCGTCGCGGTCGCTGGCAGCGTAGAACTCGCGCACGAAATCGGCGATGTCGGCCGCGCCCATCGCGCGCAGATGCACGTAGCCGATGCGGCCCTGGGCCGACTGCTCCACGGCGCGGGCGCGGCTGACGCGCCAGTCGTTGTAGCGCAGCTGGTTTTCGCGCGTCTGCGCCACCGGCGTGACGATGCGCTGCACCGTCTTGCCGCTGGCCTGTTTCACCTCCAGCAGCACCTGGCGGCCGGCCTGGCCGCGCAGCAGCTCCAGGATGTGCGGCGCGCTGGCGCTGGGGCGGCCATTGACGGTCGTGATGACGTCACCCACTTGCAGGTTGAGACCGGGCGCGGCCAGCGGCGGTGCCTCGGATGGCAACTCCTGCTCATGCGCATAGATCGCATCGATGCGCCAGCCCTCCGGTGCGCGCGAGAAGCGCCCACCGAGGCCCGCGAGGCCAGGCTCGTCGGGCGCGAGCCGCGTGTCGCCGGCGCCGATCTGGCTGTGCAGGGCGCCCAGTTCGCTGACCATCTGCGCCATCAGCTCGGCGAGCTCGAAGCGGTCGGTCACCCGGTCCACCAGTGGCTCGTATTTGGCGCGCACCGCCACCCAGTCCACGCCGTGCATCTTGACGTCGTAGAAGTGGTCGCGGTGCAGGCGCCAGGCGTCGGCGAACATCTGCTTCCACTCGGCGCGCGGCTGCGTGGCGATCTGCCAGTCGGTCCAGCGCACTTGCAGCTTGGCGAGTTCAGCCGGCAGCTTGGGCGCCGCGTCGACGACGAGGATTTCCGGCGCCGCACCCGCGGGCTGGTTGCGCACCAGCATCAGCTTCTTGCCGTCGGCGCTGATGTCGTAGTTGCGCACGTCGCTGGCCAGGATCTCGGCCGGGCCGCCCTGGTTGTCGATGCCAACCGACTTGAGCTGGCTTTTTCCGTCCAGATCACGATCCAGGAACCACAGGCGCTTGCCATCCGCGCGCAGCGCGCGGTAGCTGCCGGCGGTCACGGGCAGCTCGTGGAGGCGCTCGGCCAGGCCTTCGAAAACGATGGCGGGCTTGCCCTTCTTCTCGGCGGCTGGCTTCTTGTCGTCCTTTGGATCAGGCTTGCGCTCGGTCGGCTCCTTGTCGGTGGCCTTCTTGTCCTCGGCGCGCTGCTCGTCGGCCTTCTTCTCGGTGACCGACTCCAGCTCGTCCTTGGCCGCGAACGGCGAGCGCAGGCCCGGCTGCAGGGCCAGCGCGTAGAGCTTGGCGCGAAAGCCGAAGAACGGCCCGGTGTTGCGGTCGCCCCATGTGCTGCCATTGCCCGTCGTCGCGAAGTTGCGGTTGGACGCGAAGTACAGCCATTGCCCGTCCGGGCTGAAGGTGGCGCTGTCGCTGTCGTAGCGGTCGCTGGTCAGCGTGTGGGTGCGGCCATCGGCCGTGCTGTAGAGCTGCAGCTGGCTGCGGTCGGCATGGCGCAGCGACAGCGTCCAGGCCAGGGCCTGGCCATCGGGACTCCAGCCCTGCAGCTGCGGCGCGTCGCCAAGGGCGCTGCGAGCGATCTCGCGTGTTGTCTTGGCCTTCAGGTCGGTCAGCCAGATGCCGCCTTCCTTGTCGGTATGCGCCAGCCAGCGGCCGTCGGGCGAAGGGAGCAGGTCGCGGCGCTGCGTCGTTGCGCCGCTGGTGATGCGTTCGGGTTGACCCGTGCCATTGGCCGCGAAGCGCCAGATCTCGGTCTCGCCGCTGAAGTCGCAGACGGCGAAGACGCTCTTGTTGTCGCTGCTGAATTCACCCTTCTTGCAGCTGCCGTCGGCCGGCAGCGGCAGCTCAGCGCGGCGCAGCTGCTGCACGCCCTGCGTCGCGAGGTGACCGCGCGCGGCCAGCAGCACGCGCTCGCCATTGGGGGCGAAGGATGTGTCGGTCAGGAAGTCCTGCGGCTTCTTGATCCAGCGCTCGCGCTGCTGGTCGAAGTCGCCGCCCAGGCTGATGTCGAGCTTCTTCGCGCCCGCGCTCTGCGCGAGGTCGACGAGGTAGAGGTCCGCGCCCACTGCATAGACGACACGGCTGCCGTCGACGGATGCGTGGCGGATGTCCCAGCCCTTGTGCGTGGTGTGCTGGCGCATGTCACCGCCTTGGGCATTGACCGACCAGATGTTGACCGTGCCTTCGCGGTCCGACAGGAAGGCGACGCGCTCCGCGCCACCGACGCGGTAGGGCAGGGGACGGCGATCGTTGTTGCCCTCGGCGATCAGCGGTTTTGCTTCGGCCTTGTCCGTCAAGTCCAGCGACCACAGCCGCGCGATGGCGCCGCCGCGGTACTGTCGGGCGTTGTCGCTGCGCAGGCCGCTGCGCGTGAAATAGAGCGTCTTGCCATCGGCGCTCAGCGCGGCGTCGCTGGCCTGGCCGACGGGCAGCTGGCGGCGCTGGCCAGTCTTCACGTCGATGGCGAAAAGCTGACTGCCGGGACGGGCGTCCAAGCCGGTGTAGAGGACTTCGCCGGCGGCCGTGAAGCCCCAGACGCGCATGCCGCCGCCTTCCCAGGTCAGGCGCTTCGGCGGGCCGCCGGCCACCGGCATCAGGTAGATCTCGGTGCCGCCGTCGTACTGCGCCGTGAAGGCCAGCCATTGCCCATCGGGCGACACGGCGGGCTGGGTCTCCTGGCCGTTGTGCGTGGTCAGCCGCTGGGCTTCGCCGCCCTGCGTGCCGACGCGCCAGAGGTCGCCCTCGGCGACGAGATAGACGGCATCGCCACGCAGTGTGGGCTGGCGATAGAAGCCGCTGGTGCCGGCCCAGGCGCTCGTGGCGCACAGGACCGCAGCGAGCGCGGCGAGACGGAAGCGGGGCATGGGGCTCTCCTGATGAGGGTCGCCATTGTGTTGTTAGGGGAATGGAGGGCGATTCGTCRCATCGGGTGAATCCKTAGAGCGCTGGAGCGCGTAACAGCGCTCAGATGCCAAGACGGCATTGCCATACAGGATGCCCCCGATGAAAGCTCGTCTCACCCGCAGCGCCGTGGGCGCAGCGCTGTTCTGCCTGGCCGCAGGCGCTCAGGCTTCCAGCCACCGCGAAGCGCCCTTCATCACGACCGTGCCCAAGGTCGACGCGACGGACTTCTACATGTTCAACAGCTACGAGACCGGCCGTGCCGGCTACGTGACGCTGATCGCCAACTACCAGCCGCTGCAGGACGGCTATGGCGGCCCGAACTATTTCTCGATGGACCCGAATGCGCTCTACGAGATCCACGTCGACAACGTTGGCGATGCCAAGGAACACCTGACCTTCCAGTTCCGCTTCAAGAACACGCTGTCCAACAGCGGTGCCGGCACGTCTTTAAGCGTCGGCGGCAAGATGGTCGGCATCCCGTTGATCCAGTCGGGCGCGGTGGCCAACGTCAAGGACGCCAACCTGCAGGTCAACGAGAGCTACACGCTGACCGTGGTGCGCGGCGACCGCCGCAGCGGCACGGCCCAGGCGGTGGTCCATGCCACCAGCGGTGCGACCAGCTTCGACAAGCCGGTCGACAACATCGGCAAGAAGACCATCGCCGACTATGCGAGCTATGCGGCCAAGCATGTCTACCCCATCACCATCCCCGGCTGCAGTACGCCGGCCAAGGTCTTCGTCGGCCAGCGCCAGGACCCGTTTGCCGTCAACCTCGGCACCATCTTCGACCTGGTCAACGCGCCGGTCTCCGTCATCACCGACCCGTCGCTGATCAATGC
>NZ_JBFULE010000206.1:0-7601 GCF_056400485.1 Roseateles sp. P5_B10 | reverse complement strand
CGAGACGGCCGTGCATGGCCTGAAGGGCGCCAAGCATGTGGCCGACATCCGCAACTTCGGTCTGGCCGCCGGCATCACCGTCACGCCGCTGCCCGGCGAGCCCGCCAAGCGCCCCTTCGACATCGCGATGGCCATGTACGCCAAGGGCTTCTACGTGCGCTACGGTGGCGACACCATCCAGATGGCGCCGCCCTTCATCAGCACGCCCGCGGAAATCGACTCTCTGGTCTCCGCTTTAGGCGACTGCTTCGACGCGACTCTCTGAACTTTTACTCCCAAACATCCCGTGATCACCCATCTCATAAACGGCCAGCAGGTCGACGGCGGCAGCCGCTCGGCTGACGTCTTCAACCCCGCCACCGGCAAGGTCGGCGCGCAGGTCCGCCTGGCGGACCGTGCCACCGTCGAGTCGGCAATAGCCGCCGCGCAAGCCGCCTTCCCCGCCTGGCGCAACACGCCGCCGCTCAAGCGCGCCCGCGTGCTCACCCGCTTCAAGGAGCTGCTCGAAGCGCATGCCGACACCATCTGCCGCCTCATCACCGACGAGCACGGCAAGGTGCTGGCCGACAGCCTGGGCGAACTGCAGCGCGGCATCGAGAACGTCGAGTACGCGACCTATGCGCCCGAGCTGCTGAAGGGTGAGCACAGTCGCAACGTCGGCCCGGGCATCGACGCCTGGTCGGAGTTCCAGTCGCTGGGTGTCTGCGCCGGCATCACGCCGTTCAATTTCCCGGCCATGGTGCCGCTGTGGATGTGGCCCATGGCCGTGGCCTGCGGCAACACCTTCATCCTGAAGCCGTCCGAGCGCGACCCGAGCAGCACGCTGTTCATCGCCCAGCTGGCCCAGGACGCCGGCCTGCCGCCGGGCGTGCTGAACGTCGTCAACGGCGACAAGGAGGCCGTGGACACGCTGCTGACCGACCCACGCGTGCAGGCCATCAGCTTTGTCGGCTCGACGCCGATTGCCGAATACATCTACGCCACCGGCACCAGGCACGGCAAGCGCGTGCAGGCGCTGGGCGGCGCGAAGAACCACGCCGTCGTCATGCCCGACGCCGACATCGACAACGCCGTCACGGCGCTGATGGGCGCGGCTTTCGGCTCCTGCGGCGAGCGCTGCATGGCCATCCCGCTGGTCGTCGCGGTGGGCGATGCGACGGCCGATGCCGTGCGCGAGAAGCTCATCGCCGAGATGGCCCGCATGAAGATCGGCGCGGGCCGCGAGGCCGGCTGCGACATGGGGCCGCTGGTCACGAAGGCGCACCTGGAGAAGGTGCGCGGCTATGTGGACCAGGGCGTGGAAGAGGGGGCTGAGCTGATCGTCGACGGCCGCGGCCTGACGGTGGCCGGGCATGAAGCCGGCTATTTCCTCGGCCCCTGCCTGTTCGACCGCGTGACGCCCGGCATGCGCATCTACGAGGAAGAGATCTTCGGCCCCGTGCTTGGCATCGTCCGCGTGGACAGCCTGCAGGCCGCGATGGCGATGATCGATGCGCATGAGTACGGCAACGGCACCTGCATCTTCACGCGCGACGGCGAGACGGCGCGGCACTTCACTGACCACATCCAGGTCGGCATGGTCGGTGTCAACGTGCCGCTGCCGGTGCCGGTGGCGTATCACTCCTTCGGCGGCTGGAAGCGCTCGCTCTTTGGCGACCTGAACGCTTACGGCCCGGACGCGGTGCGCTTTTACACGCGCCGCAAGCAGATCACGCAGCGCTGGCCGTCGTCGGGCGTGCGCGAAAACGCGGCGTTTGCGTTTCCGTCCAGCAAATGAGGCCGCCGGCGTGTGCCGACACTGCGCGCTACATCGGCTTGAACCGGGGTTGGAAGCTTTGGCTCACCGGCAACCTTGTCTTGCCGTCCTTGAGCAGCACTTCCATGCTGCCCAGGCTGCGATCCACGCGAGCGACGTGGGCCACGTTGATGACGACGGCGCGGTGAATCTGCCAGAACTGCTCCGGGTCGAGTTGCTGCAGCAGTTCGCGCAAGGACAGGCGCAGCAGGTATTCGCCTTCCGCGGTGAAGGCGCAGGTGTACTTGTTGTCGCTGCGGAAATGGCTCACATCCGCCACCATCACAAGGTGCAAGCGTTCGCCCTGTGAAGCCTGCAGCCAGCGCAGCGGTGCGCTGGGCGCGGGAGGGGCGCTGGATGGCAAGGAGGGTGGCGCCCACTGCTGCAACCAGCGCGCGAGTTCGGCCGGAGGCAACTGCAGGCGCTGYTGCAGGCGCTGCACCGTCTCGCGCAGGCGCTCGGTGGCCAGCGGCTTGAGCAGGTAGTCCACCGCGCCCTGGTCGAAGGCGGTCACCGCGTGCGCGTCGTAGGCGGTGACGAAGACGATGTGGCACAGGCCCTTGATGCGCCGCGCCAGCTGCAGGCCGTCCAGCCCGGGCAGGCGGATGTCGACGAAGACGATGTCGGGCCGCAGTTCCAGCACCAGGGCCAGGCCGCGTTCGCCGTCCTCGGCCTCGGCCAGGACGTGCAGCTGCGGCCACAGCTCGGCCAAGCCTTCGCGCAGGCGCTGGCGCGGCAGGGCCTCGTCTTCGATCAGCAGGGCGGTGGGGTGCTTCATCGGGTCTCGGGAATGTTCCAGGGCAGCTCGATGCGCGCACAGACGCCGCCCGTGGAACGCTGTTGAACACTCAAGCGTGCCGCCTCGCCGTACAGCCCGGCCAGGCGGTCGCGCASRTTGGCCAGGCCCAGGCCCTGGCCGCTGGTCGGCCCCGCCGCAGCGGCCTGCAGGCCGACGCCATCGTCGCGCACCTCCAGCACGAGGCGCTGGCCTTCGCGCCGTGCATCGAGTTCGATGCGGCCACCTTGCGGCTTGGGCTCGATGCCGTGGCGCACGGCGTTCTCCACCAACGTCAGCAGCATCAACGGTGGCAGCCCTTGGCCGTTGCAGCCGGGCTCGGCCTGGAGGCCGAAGCGCAGGCGCGTGCCCAGCCGCGTAGCCATCACCGTGAGATAGGCGCGCGCCAGCTCGAACTCGCGCTCCAGCGTGCTCATGGGTTCGCGCAGCGAGGGCAGGGCCAGGCGCAGGTAGTCGTGCAGCTCACCGAGAAAGCGCTCGGCCGTGGCCGGCTGGCTGCGGATGAGCTGCTGCAGGCTGGCCAGCGCGTTGAACAGGAAATGCGGCTCGACCTGGGCCTGCAGCGCCTTCAGTTCGGTCAGGCTGACCTGGCGCGACAGTTCGGCCATCGCCGCGGTGTGCTCGGCGTGCGCCAGGCGCAGTGCCAGGGCCTGCTCCTCACGCCAGCGCCACCAGCGGGTCGGCAGATGCATCAGCAGCGCGAAGGCAAAGGCCGGCAGCCAGGGCCGCCACATGGCCAGCGGGTTCTGCCATTGCGCCAGGTCGATGGCCGGCAGCAGCAGCGTCCCCGCCGCCGCCCCCAGCGCGGCGGCCAGCGGCACCGCCAGCGGCCACCAGCGCCAGTTGAGCGTGAACCAGGCGGCGCTGTAGGCCAGCCAGAGCTGAGCGGCCAGGGGCAGCCAGCGCGCATGGGGCCAGTACCAGCGCAACAGGGCCCAGGCCGCCCAGAACAGCAGGGCGGGGAGAAGGGCGCGGCGCAGTGACTCAGTCCAGCGCGGCATTTTTCAGCGGCGCCGGTGGCTGCTTTGCCGTTTCGGCCAATGCCTGCGCATAGAAGCGCCGCGCTCGCTCCAGGTCGATGCCGATGGGTGTTGTCGTCGGCGCCACTTCAGGGCCGACAACCTCGAAGCGCAGGCCACGCGCCCAGACCTGGCCTTCGCCCACCAAGCCCAGACCTAGGCCGAGGTGTGTGGCTTCGGCGGGCACGTCCAGCACGACGCTCATGTCGTGCCAACCGCCGTCAGCCGGTACGGCGATGCCCCTGGGAAGCGGCTTTTCCCCACCGCTGCCGGCAGTCGTGACGCCGCTCAAGTCGCCGAAGCCCTCGCCGAGGTAGAGGCCGGCCCAGCCGCGGACGGCCTCGGCTCTCAGCTCGCCGCTGAAGCGGACCCGCTTGCCGGCATAGCCCAGCACCGATTGATAAGCGGAGCCGGCGCTGATGGGTCCCAGTGTCTTCGGGTAGACCGAGCGGATCGTCAGGGTCGGCACGCCGCCAGCGGCGGGATCGATGCCCACTTCATAGCCGTTCAGCGCGGACGTCTTGGCGTCAGTGGGATAGGACGCCTGAAAAGCGTACCAACCCTGGGGCACGTGCGGGCTGGCAGCGTAAGCGCTGAGCACGACGGCGGCCAGCGGCGCGAGCAGGAGGATGCGGAAGTTCATGGCGTTGGTCCTTGACGACGTTGTCGGATCTATTGCAGGGACAGGTTCTGGGGAAGCGTGGGTGGCCGGTCTTTCGGCCACGCCCTCAGCATCTGCTGCACGTTCTGGTGCAGCTCGCGTGCGGCGATGGCCGCCTCGACGCCAAAGCGCTGCGTGCTCAACGGCACATCCCGCCCCACCACCTCCAGCCTCAGGCTCCTTGCCCAGACCTGGCCGCTGCCGGCCAAGGCCAGGCCAACACTGACCGCGCCGGGGCCGTCGGCGGGGATGTCGGCCACCACACTGACCTCGCACCAGTCCGGGCAACCGGCCGCACCCAGTGGCGGCGTCTTGTCGAAGTTCGGATCGAGGTGCGCCCCGTAGAGCTGTGTGAAGCCGGCGGCCACGACCAAGCCGCCCCAGCCATCCGAGCCGGCGGTCTTGACCTGGCCGGTGAAGCGCACACGCTGCCCGGTGTAGCCGAGGACAAACTGACCGATGCTGCCGATGTCGCTGCTGGATCTTTTGCCAATGGACTTGACGGTCAGCGCGCGCTGGCCGCTGGCTTCGGTCTCGGGGGCGATGCCGGCTTCATGCGTGTTGCCATCGGGCCATCGATAGGTGGCACCCGCCATCCAGCCGTCGGGCTGGCGCAGCTTCTCGGCACCGCTGGCGGTCAGCGCCAAGGCCACCAGTGGAATGGTCAAAAGGGCTCGGTAGTCCATCGGTTCTTCCTTTCAGTTTGGGAGGGACGACCGCAGTGTGTTCAACCTGTGCTGGTGTCGCTGAGACGATGCGACAAGCCAGTGCTCGGGCTGACGAGGCAGCCTGCGCGGCGACRGGTGACTTCGACGCAAAGACCGGGGCTGCCCCTCGTGGGGGGCGCCACGCGCGTCAGGCCTTCGGCGGGGCGGAGATCCTGTCCAGGAAGTCCGTGTGCGACGGCATGGATGCCACCGTGCGCGAGATCGAGCTGTGCACCGAATGAAGGTGCYGGCGGATCAGCTGCGGGTCCACCAGGTCGATATACGGGTCGTACCTCTCGGGATAGACGCCCAGGCCCAGCAGGATCGACGCCCACGACGGCTCGGCAAAGCCTTCCGGCTCGATGACGGCGACACGGCCGGTCTTGCGGAACAGGGCGATCTGGTGCGCGAGATCGTCGGGAATGGGCATGTCGGCGCAATAGCGCCAGAACTCGCTGTCGCGCCGCTCGCCCAGCTTGTAGTGAAGGATGATGAAGTCGCGCACGGACTCGTAGCGATAGGCCATTTGCCGGTTGAACTCGTCGGCCAGCGCCGGCTGGAATGACTGGTCAGGCAGCATGGCTGTCAGGCGGCTGACGGCGTCCATGATGAGATGCAGGCTGGTGGATTCCAGCGGTTCCAGGAAGCCGGACGACAGGCCGATGGCCACCACGTTCTTCACCCAGCCCTGCTTGCGTCGCCCGGTGACAAAGCGCTGTTGCCGAGGCTCGTCGAGGGCCTTGCCGTCCAGGTGGTCCAGCAGCGTGCGCTGCGCCTCGTCATCGCTCAGGTAGCCGCTGCAATAGACCAGCCCATTGCCCGTGCGGTGCTGCAGCGGGATGCGCCACTGCCATCCGGCCGTACGTGCGGTCGATCGCGTGTAGGGCGTCATGGGGCCGGCGCGCTCGCAGGGCACGGCCAGCGCGCGATCACAGGGCAGCCAGCGGCTCCAGTCTTCATAGGGCGACTTCATCGCACCGTCGATCAGCAGGGCGCGAAAGCCGGAGCAGTCGATGAAGAGATCGCCTTCCACGCGGCGCCCGTCGCTCAGGTGCAGTGCCGCCACGAAACCATCTTCGGGCCGCGTCTCGACGTGCGTGATGGTGCCCTCGACGCGCTTTGCGCCATGCTTGAGGGCGTACTCGCGCAGGTAGGCGCCGTACAGCGATGCATCGAAGTGAAAGGCGTAGTCGAAGGCATTGGAAGGCGACGGCTCGCCGGCTGCCGGTGGCACGAAGCGCATTTGCCGGGCCATCACCGTCGCGGTCGACCATTCTTCGTAGGAGGGGAGTTTGTCTCCCAGGGCCTGCAGGCGCAGCCAGTAGGCCCACAACGGCCGGCTGTGGATGGCTGGGCCGAACCCGCCGAAGCCGTGGAAGAAGCGATGGCCGATCCGGCCCCAGTCCTGGAACTCGATGCCGAGCTTGAAGGTGGCGCGCGTGCTGCGGACGAAGTCTGCCTCGTCGATTCCCAGAAGCTGGTTGTAGAACTGGATGGTTGGCAACGTCGCTTCGCCGACCCCCACAGTGCCGATGTCCGCCGACTCCACCAGCGTCACCTCGCAATGCTGATCCGGTTGGTCAGGCCGGCACAGCATCCGCGCCAGCGGGGCGGCGGTGATCCAGCCGGCGCTGCCGCCGCCGACGATGACGATCCGCTGAAGTGGACGATTTCGCACAAAAAGTCTCCAAAAAAAAACAGTTTTGGTCTGTCCGGGAGTTTGCCCTATGTCTCTTTGGTCTTACCAGTTGTACGCTTGGCGCAGGCATCGGAAAGCATTTCTGACAGACGGCGCGGTTCATGGTGCGCTCGCCAGCCTTGGAACAGGGTGACCAAAGACGCAACAGAGCGGCTTTCTCTCACCGGCCAATAGTTGGTGCAACGACCGAACCAAGTCGCCGTCAGTGAGGCGGGGCGAGCCGATCTCAAGGAGCAGCGTCGCTGCAGAGCAAGTTCTGCAGCCGGGTGCCCAGTTATTTCAGAACAGGAGACATAAAGTGACGAAAAAGATGGTTCCGCAGGCCCGGAAGTTGACCGTTATTGCGGCTTGCGCTTTTCTGGCCTCCTGCGGTGGCGGTGGCGGTGGCGGTGGCGGTGGCGGCTCAGAGGGCCGCTACCAGGTCATAACTCTCAAATATCCGGGTGGCGCCATAGGCGGCACGCTGCTGAATCCCCCGACGACTTTGTCAGCCACGGCCACATCCGGGCTGCCGGTCAGCTTCCGAACCGGCACACCCACCACCTGCACGGTCGCTGGTGACAAGCTGACGCTGGTGGCCGCGGGTGAGTGCCTGGTCATCGCCAGCCAGCCCGGCGGGGCCGGTTCGGATGGCACCCAATGGGCCGCTGCCGACGATGCGAGCCAGCTGTTCAATGTGTTGAAGCATGCGCAGGTGGTTGATTTCACCCCGCCCGACTACGTGCTGCGGGCGGCAACGACGTCGGTCGCGCTCAGCGCGACTGCGGACTCAGGGCTACCCGTCACGTTCTCCACCGACACGCCCGCTGTCTGCACCATCAGCGGCAGTACGGTCCAGTTGCTGGCCAAGGGCTCCTGCGCGGTGTCGGCGAAGCAAGCTGGCAATGAGAGCTACAAGGAGACGACGACGCAGCGCTATATCGC
>NZ_JBFULE010000205.1:0-7616 GCF_056400485.1 Roseateles sp. P5_B10 | reverse complement strand
GCCACAGGTCGAGCGCTGCTGGATCGTCGGCTTGGCGCCGCAGCTGGTCGTCAAGATTGATCAGCGCGATGCTGCCCAGGGTGGTGGTGGCTGGCGGCGCGGCGCACCCTGAGAGAACGGCAATGGCCAGGGCGACAAGCGTGTTGCGGTTCATGGCGCGGACAGGAAGGGGAAAGCTGTGGTGGAGTGCTCGTGGTCGTCCTGCGTGACACCGTCGTCGGCGACATCTGGCGTGCCGCGGATCAGCAGCGAGCGGAACACGGCATTGACGTTCTGCAGCGGCGTGCGACCACCGCAGTCCGCCAGTGGCGGCGCCCCCAAGGCGCTGCGCTCGACGGCGAGGTAATGCAGGCAGCGCGTCTGCCGGCTGTCGACCCAGAGGCGGTCGTCGGCCAGCAGCTCGGCCAAGCGCTTGTAGCGACCGGGCGTCGCGTCCTGCGCATCGGCCAGCCACTGGTTGCCGGCCACGCCATCGAAGCTGTCATACAGCGCCAGGTTGCGGCCGATCTCGGTGGCAAAGCCTGGCCAGCCGGCGGGGTCGGCGCGGTTGTAGGCCTCCTTCAGCAGGTTGGCGATGTCTTCCTCGCCGACGGTGGCCAGCAGGGCGTTGCCGGTCAGCGCGCGGCCCATGCGGTCGATGGGTGCGCCGGGCGGCGGTGGTTCATTGGCCGGCGCGAGCTGGCGGCGCTCGCTGCGGCCCCACACGGCCAGCAGCGGGCCGCCGGTTTTGACGAGGTCGAGGTCAACCGAGACAACGATGGCCGAGGTCGTCCACCCCGCCAGGAAGTTGCGCGCCGGGCCGCCCTGAGTTTGGCCCCAGAGCTGGGGAAGGCGTTTGAGCGTCTCGGCATCGAAGCGGCGAAAGCCGCTGGCGTCCTGCGGTGCCTGGCCAGCCTGGATGGCAGCACCAGCGGCATTCAAGGCGCTGCGCGTGCCGCGCACGTTGTTGAAGTAGGGGTCGTCGCGCAGGCCGGCGAAGACGCGAAAGCGCCCGCCCCGACCTGCCAGGCCCTGTGGGCTGCTGACGTCGCCCTGCAGGCGATCGGCGCGGCCGGCCCAGCAACTGGCGGCGCCCGCGGCGTCGAACTGGCAGACCAGGCGGGTGGTGGCCGAGGTGCGGCCCAGGGCCTGGCCGCTGTCGACGTGGAAAACATACTGGACCTGGTCGGAAAAGCGTTTGCCGACGATGTCCATGACGAGATTGAGCCGCTTGCCGTCAGCCGAGGTCCAGGCGAAGAGATCGCCAATGTCCGCAGCCGGGTCGGCGATGACGGTGGGCGTGTCGAGGTGGTCGGCGGCGAAGGCGGGTGCCGTGGCGAGTGCGGCCAGCCAGACGGAGCGAGAGAGGAGGGTGAGGAGGTTTTTCATGGCACGCAGCCTAGGGAAGGCCGCCGCAGAAAACTTGGCAAAAACTGCGATGCCTGCTGACAGCTTCTGCACATCCGCCCTCCTACGATGCGCCGATGTCCCTGCCCCCGCACTCCCCGGCCGAGGCCGAGCGCCGCTACCGCCCGCTGCAGCGCGGTGCCGGGCTGCGGCTGATGCATTGCCAGTGCCGCGCCGGCCGGGGCGAGCGGGCGGTCGACGAGGAGCATCCGGCCTTCTCGATCACGCTGGTGGACCGCGGCCAGTTCACCTATCGCACGCGGGCCGGTGGCGCCCTGCTCAACGCCGGCTGGTTGATGCTGGGCAATGTCGGCGAGGGCTATGCCTGCTCGCACGAGGACAGTGATGGCTCGGGTGACGACTGCACGGTGCTGTCACTGTCGCCAGACCTGCTCGAGCAAACGCTGGGCGCCCTCGGTGTCGCCAAGGCGGCGAATCGCTTCTCACGGGCCTGCCTGCCGCCGCTGCCGCGGGTCGCCGCCCTCTTCCAGGGGCTGGACACTGGCGGCGACGAGGGTTTCGCGCTGGAGGAAGCCACCCTGGCCATCGTGTCGCAGGTGCATCGCGCCCTGATCGATGGCGAAGCCCCGGCCGCCTTGCCACGACAGGATGAGCGTGCCCGCGCGGCAGCGCATTGCATCGAGACACGCAGCGCCGAGGCGCTGACCCTTGATGAGGTGGCCCAGGTCGCCGGCCTCAGCCCTTTCCATCTGCTGCGCGTGTTTCGCCAGTCCATCGGCGTGACGCCGCACCAGTACCTGATGCGCACGAGGCTGATGCATGCGTTGAGCCTGCTGCGCGACACCCGCCGGCCGGTGACGGATGTGGCCTACGACACCGGCTGGGCCGACCTGTCAAATTTCAACAAGGCCTTCCGTCGCGAATTCGGCTGCTCGCCGCGCAGACTCAGGGGCACGGGCCGTCGAGAGATCTCTCTCGAAGCCTGAGCGGGCCTACTCGCCCCACTTGCCGATGTACTTCTTGTAGTTCTCGATCCAGCCGTTCGAGCCGAAGCCACCCTCGCTCTGGTGGGTGATGGCGATCGGCCAGGTGGCCAGGCGCAGGCCGGCGGTGCGGGCGCTGCGGCAGAAGTCCATGTCGTAGAAGTGGAAGTCAAAGCGCTCGTCAAAGCCCACCTGCCTGGCACGCAGCGTGTCGCGCCTGGCGGCAAGCAGCACGCCATCCAGCAGTTCGCATTCCGCCGGCACGGGCCCGAAGGCCGAGATCTGGCCGAAGGGGCCGGTACCGTGGGAGACGATGCCACTGAGGTTGGCGCGGTCGTCCCATTCGAACTTGGTGGTCGGGAAGGCCCRGGACGGCTGCATCGGCGCGCGGCGCTTGTTGCCGGCGACGCCGATGACGTCAAAGGCGTGCAGGGCCGCCATCACATGCTCGTAGAAGAAGTAGTCATCCAGCCAGACATCGTCGTGGATGAAGGCCAAGACTGGCGCCGCGTCGGCCGCAGCGATGCGCTCGTTGTAGAGGATGGGCAGGCCGCGGCTGTTTTCGAAATAGACGCGGGGCAGCAGGCGGTCGTCATGGGTCATGCGGCGCAGCGACAGGCCCAGGGCGGACTTGCCCCAGAACTCATCGGGCGTGCAGCGGGTGGCGCAGACGAGGTCGATCACGAGGGGCTAGCGAAGGTAGAGGGCCAGCGTGTCGCAAGGCGGGTTGCGCACCGGTGGGCAGGGAGCCGTGCGGCGGGCGTTGTTGAGCGCATAGGCCAGCTCGCGCGGGTGGTGCCATTGCTCGTAGAAGCGGCGCGAGGCCCGGGACTGCTCGGCCAGGGACTCAGGCGTCTGCGCGGCCAGCACGCGGATGAAGTCGTCCGGCGTTTCCCACCACAGTGCTTCCTCGTAGATGAGGTCGCGCGTGGAGTGGTGTTTGGACAGCGTGCTCTGCTGGATCAGCACCGGCAGGCCCGCGCCCTGGGTTTCGACCAGGCCTTTGGCCCCCTGAAAGGGAAAGGACGAGATGCACAGGTCGACATCGCCGTCGCGCAGATGGTTCCAGAGGCTGCGCACCGGCGGTTGGTATTGGAAGCGCGCCGGGTCAACGCCGGCGCCGGTCAGCCGGTCGCGAAAGGCGTCGATGACGGGGCCGGGCAGCATGCCGATGTGCAGGTGCGTGCCCCCCACCTCGGCCAGGCGGCGCAGGATGACGTCCAGATAGTCGTAGCGCGCCGGGGCGATGAACTTGCCCGCCGAGCCGTGTGAGCAGGTGCGCAACTCGCCACCGGCCATGAAGGCATGCCCCGCGCGGGCGCCCTGGTCAGGCGCGGTCAGCGGCCAGTAGACCGCGTGGTGCACGCCCAGAAAGTGCTGGCATTTGTGGAAGGACAGGTTGGTGCAGTCCACATGCAGCGCATGCGGCAGGTAGACGCCCAGGGCCATGTCGTGGTCGGCATGGTGGAAATAGGCGATCTCGCGCGCCACGCCCGGCTGCGCGGCCCCGACCGCGGCCACGTCGTAGTGGTGATGGAACAGCGTCAACAGCCCGGGCTTGAGCGTGGCGAGCTGCAGGTGCAGCCACTGGAGCTTGTCGCGCAGCTGCATGGGCGGCGCCAGCAGCATCTGCACCGTGGGCGGCAGGTCGGCCAGGAAGTTCTGCAGGGGCAACTCGCGCTCATGCAGATTGGTCACCACCACGACATGGGTGAGGTCGGGCCGGGCGCGGATGACGTCCTTCAGCGCGAGCGAGTGGCCGCCCTGGCCGTCGTACAGCTCGGTGGCCACGTGCACGGCGAGGTGGTCGTGATAGCTCTCGGGGGTTGCCAGGTTGAGCTGGCGCGCGGCCAGGGCGCCCGCTGCCAGGCAGAAGCGGTCCATCTCGGCGGAGCCGAAGACCAGGCCCTTGGCCCGCGGGTCATTCAGCAGCGCGATGACGGTGTTGCTGAGTTCCATCAACATCGCCGGCCAGTCGCCCGCGGCCTGCAGGCCATCCAGGCGCTGCACCAGGTTCAGGTATTGAGTCATTGAGGGACCGGGGGTCAGCGCGCGATGACGGCGATGCCGTCGGGCAGGTATTTCCTGTACTTCTCGAATGAGGCCTCCATGGCCTCGCGGGAGATGGCGTAGAAGTAGTCCTCGCCCTCCTCCCGCGTGCGCACGGCGCCGAAGCGCTCGTGGAATTTCCAGACCGACTCGTTGCCCACTCTCACGCTGAAGTGCGAGGCGGTGAAGCCCAGGCTCAGGGCATAGCGGTAGACCATCAGCGCCGACTCCACCGCGAAACCGCTGGGACGGTCGTCGGCCAGGATCCAGGAGCCCCAGGAAAAGGAGTCGCCCTGCGGGTCATACAGCCGCACGGTGCCGTGCCGGGTGCCGGCGTGGTCCTCGATGATGAAGTAGACCTGGCTGTCATCGCCGGCATAGGCCTGCAGCCAGGCGCGCTGCGCGGCCACGTCGGACGAGGTCTTGGAGAGGTACTGGCCTTTGACCGGATCGGTGCGCAGGCCGACGATGAACTCGGCATCATCCACCGTGGCGTCACGCAGGACGATGCTCTTGCCCAGCACGCGGGCGGGCTTGACCAAAGTGATCGGCATGGCGGCTCCTTTGCTCAGGTCAGCGCCCGTACGGTGCCGATCAGCTGGTCCACCTGGGCGTCGGACATGCCGGGCCACAGGGGCAGGCTCAGCACTTCGCGGTGGATCTGCTCGGTCAGCGGCAGGCTGCCGACGGCCATGCCCAGTTCGGCATAGGCCGGCTGCAGATGCGGTGGCACGGGATAGTGGATCAGCGTGCCGATGCCGCGCTCGGCCAGGGCCTGCTGCAGGCGATCGCGCTCGGGATGCCGGATGACGAACAGGTGCCAGGCCGGCTCGGCCGGCTCGGGCACGAAGGGCAGCACAAGGTTGGCGCCAGCGAGGCCGTCCAGCAGCCTCGCGGCGATATGCCGGCGCTGCTGGGTGAGCGCGTCCAGGTCGGGCAGCTTGGCCGCCAGCACGGCGGCCTGCATCTCGTCCAGGCGCGAATTCAGGCCCTTGACCTCGTTGTGGTACTTGACCCGAGAGCCATAGTTGCGCAGCACGCGAACGCGGTCGGCCACGGCGGGGTCGTTGGTCGTGAGGCCGCCGCCGTCGCCCATGGCACCGAGGTTCTTGCCGGGGTAGAAGCTCCAGGCCGAGGCATCAGCCTGGCTGCCGACGACGCGGCCGCCCCAGCGCGCGCCGTGGGCCTGGGCGCAGTCGTCCAGCACGCGCAGGCCGTGCTTGCTGGCGATGGCGTTGATGGCGTCCATGTCGGCCGGCTGGCCGTAGAGGTGCACGGGCAGGATGGCGCGGGTGCGCGGCGTGATGGCCGCCTCGATGCGTGCCGGGTCGATGTTGTAGGTGCGCAGGTCGGGTTCGACGGGCACGGGCGTGGCGCCGCACTGGCTGACGGCCAGCCAGGTGGCGATGTAGGTGTTGGCCGGCACGATGACCTCGTCGCCCTCCCCCACGCCGAGCGCCAGCAGGCCCAGGTGCAGGGCGTCCAGGCCGTTGCCCAGGCCCACGGCATGGGCCGCGCCGCAATAGGCCGCCCACTGCGACTCGAAGGCTTCCAGCTCGCGGCCGAGGATGAACCAGCCGCTGCCGGCCACGCGGCTGAGCGCCGCGTCAATGGCCGCGCGCGAGGCGGCATAGGTGGGTTGCAGGTCCAGAAAGGGCAGCTTCATGCGGGCGCGTTGCCGACGGCGGCAAGGAAGTCGTCGTAGTCGCGGATGTAGTCGCCCGCGTCGTAGGTGTCCGAGGCCAGCACCAGCAGCACGGCATCGGGCGAGAAGCGGTACTGGATGCCCCAGACCATGGGCGGGATGTGCAGCCCGACCTTGGGGCTGTCCAGGCGCAGCTCGTCGCGGTGCTCGCCATCGTCCAGCACGATGGTGCAGCTGCCTTTCACGCAGATGAGGAACTGATGGCAGGCCCGGTGTGCGTGCTCGCCGCGCACCTCCTCATTGGGCACGTCGTAGACGATGAAGAAGCGCCGCGGCGTGAACGGCAGGTGGGCGTCGATCTCGCCGAAGCTCAGCGCACCGCGCAGGTCGACGATCTTGGGCAGCGCATGCAACCGTGCACCGCGCGCCTGCAGGGCGGGCAATGCGTCGCCGAGCCGATGCGCGGAGATGGCGGGGCCGCTGACCTGGACCTCGGGCGTGTCGAGGTAGCCGACGATGTGGGCCGGGTTGCCGGCAACGATGGCTCGCGGCGGCACGTCGCGGGTGACGACGGCGCCGTCCGTCACCAGCGCCCCCGGGCCGATGGTCAGGCCGGCCTGGATGGTGGCATTGGCGCCGATGCTGGCACCCGCGCGAACGCGGGTCTTGAGGAACTCCGTGGGCTTCCTGCGGCTGCGCGGCGCGGGGTCGTTGCTGAAGGCAGCGTTGGCGCCGACGAAGACGTCATCCTCCAGCGTGATGCCGTCCCACAGATAGACCCCGCACTTGACGGTCACCCGGTCGCCAACCGCCACCTCGTTCTCGATGAAGACGTGGTCGCAGACGTTGCAATCGGCGCCGATGCGGGCGCCGGGCAGGATGTGGGCGAAGGCCCAGACGCGCGTACGCGGCCCGATCTGCGTGGACTCGACCAGGGCGTGCGAGTGCACAAAAGCGCCGCTGCCATCCATCATCGATTGATCTCCCATGCTTGGACTGTTCAGTATCCCTCGGCCGCGTCAGCGCAAGGGCGCCGCCACACCGCGGCCCATGCTCCAGATCAGCGCGACGATCTGCTGCGCGTCGAACATCGCGTTCACATGGGCGACCCGCATCGAGTAGTAGTCGCCCTCGGCGGCCATCACGTCGAACAGCGAGCGGCGGCCGAGCTGCTGCCACTGCTGCAGCGTCGACGCGCGCACGCGGTCGCTGTTGCGCAGGATCTCGACGATGYGCCGGGCGCGATCCAGCGTGGAAGTGCCGACCTCGTTCATCTCCAAGAGGCGGTAGCGCTTGGCCTCGATGGCCTCGTCGCGCTGCAGCACGGTGGCCCGGTAGCGCTGCACGGCGGCACTGGCCTGGGCGTGGGCGCCGGGCTGGAGGATGGGGATGGTGACGGACACGCCGGCGCCAACGTCGTTGGAGCGCGACTCGCCGGGGCCGCTGCGGAACATCGCGCTGGCGCTGCCGGTCAGGTTGACCGTCGGTTTCTGGCCCGCAATGACGGACTCGGCAAAGCTGCGCTGCGAGCGCGCCTGGGCCTCGGCCTGGGCGACGTCGGCGCCGAGCAGGATGTCGCTCTGCATCTGCTC
>NZ_JBFULE010000204.1:0-7621 GCF_056400485.1 Roseateles sp. P5_B10 | reverse complement strand
ACCCACCATCCTGCGTTTCCTGGCCGAGCAGGGCCGCAGAGACGAGGGTCCGCCGAGTGTCGAGCCCGATCAATTCGCCGTGCGGCCCCTCGGCCCTTCGGCGGCGCTGCTGACCTATCGTGCTGCGCACCGCCAGCCGGACGGATCGCTCACGCGGCACACGCTGCGCTCCTCGGTCTGGGTGCGCGAGGGCGAGGCCTGGCAGATGCTCTACCACCAGGGCACCGCGGCCGAGACTTCCTGGTAAGACTCAGGCCGTCGGGTAGGTGCCCGGCACCAGGATGTCGCGCGTCACGTTCGTCAGCTGCGTGTGGCCGCAGAAGGCCATGGTCACGTCCAGCTCCTTGTGCAGGATGGCCAGCGCCTTGGCCACGCCTTCCTCGCCCATCGCGCCCAGGCCATAGGCCATGGCGCGGCCGATCATCGTGCCGCGTGCGCCCAGGGCCCAGGCCTTGAGCACGTCCTGGCCGGAGCGGATACCGCCGTCCATCCACACTTCCGTCTGCGAACCCACCTCGGCCGCGATGGCGGGCAGCGCGTGGATGCTGCTGGGCGCGCCATCGAGCTGGCGGCCACCGTGGTTGCTGACGACGATGGCGTCGGCCCCCGCCTGCACGGCGAGCTTGGCGTCTTCCACGTCCATGATGCCCTTGAGGATGAGCTTGCCACCCCATTGCTCCTTGACCCAGGCGATGTCGGCCCAGCTCAGGCGCGGGTCGAACTGCTCGTTGGTCCAGGCCGAGAGGGACCGCATGTCGCTGACGCCCTTCACATGACCCACGAGGTTGCGGAAGGTGTGGCGCTTCGTGCCGGCCATGCCCAGGCACCAGCGTGGCTTGGTCATCAGGTTGATGATGTTGGCCAGCGTCGGCCGCGGCGGCGCGGTGAGGCCGTTCTTCAGGTCCTTGTGGCGCTGGCCGATGACCTGCAGGTCCAGCGTCAGCACCAGGGCCGAGCACTTGGCGGCCTTGCAGCGGTCGATCATGCGGGCCATGGCCTCGCGGTCGCGCATCATGTAGAGCTGGAACCAGAACGGCGCCGAGGTGTTCTCGGCGATGTCCTCGATGGAGCAGATGCTCATCGTGCTGAGCGTGAACGGGATGCCGAACTTCTCGGCCGCGCGCGCCGCGTGGATCTCGCCGTCGGCGTGCTGCATGCCCGTCAGCCCCACGGGGGCGATGGCCACGGGCATCTTGGCCTGCTGGCCCACCATCTTCACGGCCGTGCTGCGGCCTTCCATGTTGACGGCCACGCGCTGGCGCAGCTTGATGGCCTGGAAGTCGCTCTCGTTAGCGCGGTAGGTCGTCTCCGTCCAGGAGCCGGAATCGGCGTAGTCGTAGAACATGCGCGGCACTCGCTTCTCGGCGAGTTGGCGCAGGTCTTCGATGCAGGTGATGACGGGCATGGCGGACTGGTCGGAGTGAGGCCGCGATGCTAGGCCCGCCTCGGTCGGTGCGCCCCGGAAAAAAACTCAGCCGGGTCGAGAGGAGTTTTCCGCTTCGAGCGCGCGGCAATGCGCATGCAGCCACTCGGCGAAGGCCTCGGATGCCGGGCTGGCGCGGTGGCGAATGAGGCCGTAGTGGCGCTCGGCCGGCACGGTCAGCGCARACGGCTGGACGAGGCGGCCTTCGGCCAGCTCGTGGCGGGCGAGGCTGAGCCTGGCCAGTGCCACGCCCTGGCCGGCCAGGGCCGCGGCCAGCGTCAGGCCCAGGTCGACGAAGCGCGGGCCTTCGTCCGGCTCGGGCAGGTCGCCCAGGCCGGCGGCGCGCAGCCAGGGCGCCCAGGGCTGCAGCGGCGTGCGCAGCAGCGGCAGGGCGAGCAGGTCGGCCGGCTCGCGCAGCGGTTCGTGGCGGGCCAGCAGGGCGGGTGCGGCCAGCGGCGTGAGGCGGTCGCGCAGCAGCACCTGGGCGGGCGCGATGTCGTCCGGCACGGCGCCGTGGCGGATCTCCATGTCCGCCCCCGCGTCGCCCTCGGCCAGCAGCGGGACTGACAGCGTCAGCTCCAGCTCCACCTCGGGGTGGGCGGCCGTGAAGCCGGGTAGCGCGGGCACCAGCAACTGGCGTGCAAAGGTGGGCGTGGACGTCACGCGCAGACGCTCGCGCTGCTGGCTGGCGCGCTGGTGCAGCGGCATGGCCTGCAGCAGGGCCAGGGCCTGGCGTACCTGGGGCAGGTATTCGTGGCCGGCGGAGGTCAGGGTCAGGCCCTTGGCGGGTTGACGCAGGAACAGGGGCTGGCCCAGCCGCTCCTCCAGCCCGGCCACGCGCTTGGCGACGGCGCTGGCCGTCAGCGCGAGTTCGGCGGCGGCGGCCTCGAAGCCGCCCGTGCGGGCCACGGCCTCGAAGGCCAGCAGAGCGTCGAGCGAGGGCAGGCGGATGGCGCGCGAGGACATGGGGTCATCCTACCCAGCCACCCCCGGAGCAGGCGAGGGGATGCGGTGCGTCAGAAGTTGATCGTCGTCGGCCCGGCGTCGCGCGACGGCCGGCGCAGGTATTGGCCCAAGGTGCCGGCCATCGCCGCCACGACACCCGCGGCCAGCCGCAGGGCTTGGGGCCTCGCAGCATTTGCGTGACCAAGCCTGGGTGTGTCGCCGGGCTGCGCGATGGCGTGCACCAGCGCCAACTCCTGCTGGCGCTCCTGCACGAGGAAGAACATGCGGTTCGGGTCGGCAAAGCGCTGCGCCAACGCGCGAACCGCCTTCAGCTCGTGGCTGCGTACCCGCACACCTTGCGGGCTCAAGGTGCAGCCCAGGGCACGGCTGCGCAGGTAGAGCGACTTGGCCGCCAGCCGGTCGGGCAGGCAGCCCACGCCGGCGTACAGGCAGTTGGCGAGGTTGAAGGTGGCCTCGGCGTGGCCCATGGCCGCCGCCGTCACGTAGGCCGACAGGCCCGCCGCCTCGTCGACCGGGCCGCCTCGGCCGGTCATCAGCGCCCGCCCGAGCTGGAAGCGCCCGATGGCGCTGCGCCGGGACGCGGCCTGCTCCAGCACCCGCCGCGCCTGCGCCGGGTCCGCGGCCATGCCCAGCCCTTCCAGCTGGCACAGCCCCAGCATGGCGAGCCCGTCCTTGTCGCCGCTGTCTGCCGCGGCACGGAACCAGCCCACCGCGCGCTCATAGTCCGGCGGGTTGGCATGGAACAGGGCCATGCCGTGCTGGAGCGGGTCTACGGGCTGCGCGTTGAGGGCCATGGGCGGGGTCGGCCCCAGGTTGAGGATATTCATGCAGCAGACGGGCGTTGGAGGTCGATATTGCGACCTGGTTTGGGCGGCCCGAGCGGTGCTCAGGCGCCCGGCAAGGCGTATCCCTGAATTGTTGGTGGGCCGGGCAGCAGGGCAGGGCTGCGCGGCGTGCAGTAATGCTGCAAATTGCCGCAAACCGAGGCGCTCGGCGAGAATTTCAAGGCTTCAGCGGCGGGCCGGCCACCCTGCGCCGGCCGCCACCACAACGCGAACTCCGCCCGACACCATGAGCTTTTCAGTCCTCGCCAAATACGCCATGGAACTGCCTGGCGCCACGCAGGACATCAAATGGGGCGCCGACTGGGTGGCCAGCGTCGGCGGCAAGATGTTCTTCGTCGGCGGGCCACACCCCGGCAAGTGGACGCATTGCAGCTTCAAGGTCGACGAGCACCGCTTCCTGGAGCTGACCGGTGTGCCCGGCATCGCGCCCGCGCCTTACGCGGCGCGGTATCACTGGGTGGCGGTGGAGGATGCGAAGGCGCTGCCCTTATCGGAACTCAAGGCACTGGTGAAGCGCTCGCATGAGCTGGTGGCTGCCAAGCTGCCGAAGAAGCTGCGGCTGAGCCTGGGCCTGGCCGAGTAGGTCCGGGCCGAGAGCGTGCACCGCGTGACTCGCGCATTGGGCGCCAGCGAAACGCTCAGCTGGATTGGGCGCGCCACACCAGAACGGGCACTTCGGTGTGTGCAAGCACGCGCTGGGTCTCGCTACCGAGCAGCAGCCCGGTCAAGCCCTTGCGGCCATGCGAAGCCATCACGATCAGGTCGCACTGCAGGCGCTTGGCGACACTGCAGATGGCGTCATGGGGATGGTCGTTCTGTTCCATCAAGGTCTCGCAGGGCACCTTCGCTTCGTTCGCCACGCCGCTGACAAACTTGAGGTAAAGGTCCGCGTGGGCCCGCACGTCTGTCGCGAACTGATCGCGCGAACCCTCCAACTCAGACGCTCGATAGGTCAGCACATGAAAGGCAGGCGTGGCGTAGAACGCCGTCACCCGCGCGCCGGAAAGCCTTGCCAACTCGACGCCATGAAAGACCGCTTGCTCGGAGAACCGAGACCCATCGGTCGGAAGCAGGATGTGCTTGAACATGATGCACCTCTGGCTAGAAGCCGGGCACTCGCACGTCAGAGCAGGCCTAGCATCACCTGCCCAGGTGACCCGACCGGACCCGGCTTGCGGGCAGGTCGTCTGCGACGATAGTACGCCGCGGCGGGCAACTTGGGTGGGCTCTTCGGTATCTTGGCTGACCCTTTGCGGTGGGTCTTGATCACGTGCTGTCCTGCACTACGCGCTCTTGGACCGCTCCCGCGCCTCGTGCAGCGTCGCCAGCGTGATCTTGCGCACCTCGGCCTTGCTCTGTTCGACATGGCTGCGCAGCAGCAACTGGGCCTGCTCGACCTTGCGCTGCATGACTGCGCGCAGGATCTTGGCGTGCTCAGCGTAGGTCGCCTCGATGCGGTGGCCGCGCGTGAAATCCAGGTGCCGGATGATGCGGATCTGCTCCGTCACGTCCCAGTGCACACGGGCTATCTCGGCGTTGCCTGCCGCTCTCACCAGCGTGGCGTGGAAGGCCTCGTCCAGCATGCCCACCTCGCGGGCATCACTCAGTCGCTCGGCGGCGGGGACCAGCCAGATGTCCTTCAACGATTCCAGCTCCGGCGGCGGCGTGCCGGTGTGCGTGCACAGCCGCGCCACGGCGGCCAGCTCCAGGACGACGCGCAGGTCGTAGAGCTGCTCCAACCTGCCGAAATCGATCGGCCGCACGGACCATCCCGACTTGGCCTCGACGTCGAGAAAGCCCTCGTTGCGCAACTTGAAAAGCGCTTCCCGCACCGGCGTGCGGCTGACGCCCAGGCGCTGGCCCAGTTCCGCCTCCGAGAAGCGGTCGCCCGGTACGAGCTGGAAGTCGTTCAGCTCGGCCTTGAGCCGGGCGTAGACCTGCTCGGCCAGATTGGGACGGCCGGMACGCGGGGCGCTGGCAGAAGAGTCGACGATGGCCCGCATGCCGGCGATCTTAGCCAGCGGGCGGGGTGAGCAAGCTCTTCTGCTCAGCGAGCATGTTCAACGGCGCACCTCGCGCTGGAAGATCTCCAGGCTCTGCTTCTTGGCCGTGATGAAGCTCGGCTCCGACAAAGTGGCCACCGTGCGCGGCCGCGGGTCCTCGTACTTCAGGATCTCGGCCACCCGGGTCGGCCGCTTGGTCAGCAGCAGCACCTCGTCGGCGAGGTACACGGCCTCCTCCAAGTCGTGCGATACCAGCATCATGGTCGTGCCCGTCTGCATGAAGACCTCCTGGAGCTTCTCGCGGATGAACAGCGTCATCTCGAAGTCCAGCGCCGAGAAAGGCTCGTCGAGGAAGAGCACCTCGGGGCCGGGTGCCAGCGCACGCATGATGGAGGCCGTCTGCTGCTGCCCGCCCGAGAGTTCGTAGGGGTAGCGGTTCAGGTCGAACTTGACGTCGAAGCTCTCCACCAGCTCGGCCATGCGGCGGTCCACCTCGGCCTTGCTGCGGCCTTCCATCTTCAGCGGGTAGGCGATGTTGTCGATGGTGCGCATCCACGGGAACATCGCCTCGCGGTAGTTCTGGAACACGTAGCCGATCTTGGTGTCCTTGAGGCTCTTGCCGTCGAACAGGATCTGGCCCGAGTCGATGGGAATCAGCCCCGCGATCATGTTGATCAGCGTGCTCTTGCCGCAGCCGTTGGGGCCGAAGACGGACACGATCTTGTGCTTGGGGATGTCGAGGTTGAAGTCCTCGTACAGCGGCCAGCCGGCGAAGTATTTCGTCAGCCCGCGGATGGTGATGTGGGTGCCGGCGGGACCGGGCTGGAAGGCGCGCACGGGCACATCGGGCACGACCGGGGCGTTGATGACGGCGGACATGGCTTACCTCCCACTCCAATGGACGATCTTGCGTTCCAGCACCAGGAACAGAATGTTGAGCACATAGCCCAGGATGCCCGCGGCCAGGATGGCGGCGTACATGGTCTTCACGTTCAGCACTTGCTGCGCGTCGATGATGCGGTGGCCCAGGCCGTTGTCCGAGCCGATGAACATCTCGGCCACGACGACGATCACCAGCGCCATCGACACGGCAGAGCGCAGGCCCACGAAGCTGGGCTGCAGGCTTTCCCACACCAGCACGTCCTTGAAGATCTGCCAGCGCGACGCGCCCATCACCTTGGCCGCCATGACGCGCTGCTTGCGCGCGTTGATGACGCCGTAGGCGCTGTTGAACACGACGATCAGCAGCGCGCCAAAGGCCGCGATGGCGATTTTGTTGATGTCCGACACGCCGAAGATCAGCAGGAACAGCGGGATGAGTGCCGACGACGGCGTCGAGCGGAAGAAATCGATAAGGAACTCGACGCTGCGGTAGGCGCGCTCGTTGCTGCCCAGCAGCACGCCCATCGGCACGCCGATGACCGCGGCGATCAGGAAGGCCTGCACCGTGCGCCACACCGTGGTGGCGAAGTCCAGCAGCAGCGGCCCGCCGGCCAGGCCGACGACGAGCGTCTGCAGTGTGGCCAGCGGCGGCGGCAGCAGGATGGGCCGGATGAGGCCGAGGCGCACCACCAGGTCCCAGATGATGAAGAGCAATAGCGGGCCGATGAAGGGCAGCAGCTTGGCGACGTTGAAGCGCGGCAGGCGCACGGCGGGTTGGCCATCGGCGGCCTTTTGCCAGGGCGGCGTGGCGGCAGGAGCTTGTTCCATGGCTTCAGGCTTTGTAGATAAGGGTCRTGACGTCGAGCTTCTTCTCGAACACGCCCTTCTCGGTGAACAGGTCGAAGAACTTCTGGAAGGCCGCCACGTCGCTCGGTGTGAACTCGTTGTAGAGCATGTAGGAGGCCAGCGGCACCTCGCCGGTGAGCGGACCTTCGATGGCCGTGTAGCCCTTCAGGAAGTTGCGCGCCTGGGCCGGGTCCTTGCGCACGAGGTCGATGCCGCGGGCATAGGCGGCGATGTATTTCTTCGTCTCGGCCGGGTGCTTCTTGATGAACTCGGTCGTCAGCGTGGCCGAGCCGCCGTGCCAGGGCGCCAGCGGGTCGCCGAGGATGTACTTGGCGATGACGCCGGCCTCCAGCACGCGCGTCGTGCCATTGAGCCGGCCCACGGTGCCGGTGGGTTCCAGCGTGTAGACGGCGTCCACCTGGCCGGCGGCGAGCGCGGCCACGTGCTGGCCGATGGGCAGCTCGGTCACCGTCGTGCCCGCGGCGCCGGCGCGCTCCAGCACGGCCATGGCCAGCGTCTTGTTCTGGATGCCGGGGCCGCTGGCCACGCGCTTGCCCTTGAGCTCGGCCAGCGTCTTGACGGGGCTGTCCTTGGGCACGAGGAACTGGTCGAGCACGTACTTCTGGTTGCTCGGGTTGGTGGCGATGATCTTGAAC
>NZ_JBFULE010000203.1:0-7626 GCF_056400485.1 Roseateles sp. P5_B10 | reverse complement strand
GCTTCCAGCGCGCCATCGCCAACGGTTCAGGAGCGACGCTGGCTCTGGAGACGGCCAGGCAGGAAAAGGACTTCCAGTTCAAGATGGATTGGGGCCCGGCCGGCGGGCATGAGGTCGACCTCGCGAAGGAAACCCTGCAAAGCACCACCAAGGGYTTGGACGACCTGAAGAAAAACTCGCGCCAGCTGTTCGAAGACAAGCACAAGGACATGGCCGCGCTTGAAGTGCCGCAGCTGCGCTTCGGCAAGCTGATGACCGAGGAGCAGCAGCAGAAAGCGCTGCAGGCCGTGATCAAGCAGCACCCCGACTTCGCCAAGGCCTTCGAGGACGGCAAGCGCACCCTGGACGCGCGCGGCTACCAGCTGCTGCGCGACACCGAGATGGTCACCTTCTATGGCCAGGACGACAGGCTGGGCAAGCAGGACGGCTACAGCCAGGTGGACGACAAGCGCAAGGCGCTGCTGGACGACGACTACACCAAGACCATGCTGATGGGCAGCGATGCCGCCTCGACCCGCATCAAGGAGCAGTCGGTGCATTCGTCGCTGAACTGGATGCGCGACGCCGGCATCACACCGCCTGCGGCTGCAGGGGTGGTGCCGGTGAACCTGTACCTGCAGTGGACCGGCGACTTCGCCGAGAACGCCATCGAGAACAACAAGCTCAAAGGTGTCTACGGTGCTGGCTATGGGCGGCTGGGCAACCATGGCCCGGCGGCGGCGGCGAGCTGGGGTGCAGTGGGCGTCACGCAGCTGTGGTTCACGGACTACCTCTATCACAACCTCAAGTTCGACTCGAGCGAGTCCTGGCGCAAGCCGGTGCTGCTGGGGCTGGTGGGGGGCTTCGCGGGCATCAAGGTGCTCGAGGCCGGCGCCGCGCTGGCGCACAAGGGCGCGCAGGCATTGCCGCCGAGCATGCAGAGGGTTCTCAACGACACCAGGGGCCTGCCGAGCCTCAGCACGATCGAGCGCGGCAGCGAGTTCACCCGCACCGCCGAATGGAAGTCCATCGGCTTCTTCGGCCTGTTGCATGCCGACGCTGCGGTGTGGGACGCGAGCCGGGTGAACAGCGAGATCAACAACTTCGTCGATGGCAAGCCGGTGGACCAGCGCAACTTCTGGACCGCCACCGTCAACCTGTCCAACGACGTCGCGATCTCGACGCTCGAGTTCAAGGGGGCCTGGAACCTGCTGAAGGACCCGCTGGTCACCACCGAGGAGGCCAAGCGGATCGCCGCACAGGGTGGCGCGGCTGTGACGCGCGATGGGCCGATCAAGGCGGCGCAGCTGGCTATCGAGGGCGCCGTCAACAAGTACGCGCTCGGCCGCTTCGGCTTGAAGGCGGTGATGACGCCGGCGAACATCTACGAGGCCGTCGGCAAGTTCATGGCCAAGAAGCTCCCCTTCATGGAGGCCGGCCCTGCAGGCTGGCTGGCCACCATGGCCTGGACGGCGACCGACCTGGTCAACTGGTACGGCAATGAACAGAAGATCCACAAGCAGCTGGAATCGGTGGATCGAGACTTCCTCTCCGCCGCCGGCATGTCGCCCGGCGCTGCTGACAATCTTGCCGACCGCGACCTGCTGAAGGCCAACTTCAACCGTTGGCTCAGCGGCGAGTCGCTGGCCGAGGGGCTGCTGGATGCCTACAGCGATGCCAAGGGCGACCCCGACAAGTTCGTGGACTGGGTCAACGAGCTGCAGCGCACGGGTCGGCTGGAGCAGGTACGCCAGGCGTCCGAATACGACACCGACAAGCAGGCGCCGGAGCACTACGAGGCCTTCCTGGCCCTGCCCGAGGACCCGACCAAGGTGGACCTGTCCTATTCGAGTGTGGCCTACAACGGCAGCAAGAAGCGCTTCGAGGATCCGATGACGCAGACCTACTACCGCGGTGGCAGCTGGGTCTACGACAAGGACATCGCGGCCGCACCCGGCGCCGCCAAGGTCAACGACCCCAACAAGGCGCACTACTTCATCGACTACAACCCGAAGTCGCGCGAGATCCATTGCATGGCCGACGTCAACATCCGGCTGTCTGCCCGTGGGGGTGAGGGCTTGAAGAACTGGCTGCAGGCGCATGGCATGGCGCCGCCGCCCCTGCCCAAGCCCGATGACACGCCGCCCGCACCGGTGGACACGTCGAAGACCGCACGCGGCAACACCTACACCGTGAAGGCGGACGAGAGCGTCTGGAGCATCGCCGGCAATGATCCCAAGGTCGTGGAGTGGATCTATGGCCACAACCTGTGGCTCAACGACCGCATGGAAAGCGACAAGCGCCCCATCAACGCGCGCGGCGGCCAGAACCCCAACTACATCGAAGTGGGCGATGTGCTGGTGCTTCCCGATGGGTATCACGCACCGAAGGCGTGATGTGCACCCGTGCCGCTTCGGCACGGCGTTGCGCCACCGCGTTCAGCCGTCGGCGCAACGGCCCCGTGCGGGCCGCCGTCAGGGCTCAGGCGGCGTGAGGCGCCGGCCCCAGCGCGGCCTGCATCAGCTGCAGGCGGTTGCGCACGCCGAAGCGCTTGCGCAGCTGGCGCATGTGGTAATCGACGTTGTGCAACGAGAGGTCGAGTTGCGCGGCGATGAGCTTGTCGGGCAGGCCGCGCGCCAGCCGCGCCAGGATCTCGTTCTGCAGCGGCGTCAGCGCGCCGGCGGCGCTGCGCAGGCCGTCCGCTTGCGGTGCCAGCGTATAGCGGCTGTAGAACTCGTGCAGGCACAGGGCCAGCGTCAGGACCTGGCCCAGCACCGCATCGGTCATCCAGTCGCGGCCCGGTCGTTTCGAGATCAGGCTGATGATGTGCCGATCACGGCCCGGCAAGCTCGGCAGGCCCATCATCACGCCGCTGCCGGCACCGGTGGCGCGCAGGTCGTCGAAGAAGCGCTGGCGCAGGCCCTGCAGGTAGGAAGGCGTCTCGGCCTCGGCTTGCAGCTCGTCCAGCGTCCACATGACCGGCAGGCCGGATTCGGGCACGCGCTGCAACCGCGGGTCGACCAGGTGATAGGTCTCGGCGAAGTAGCGTTCCGTCCAGGCGGGATCCGCGTAGGTCGTGCAGAACGACCGCGGCACGGGGCGGTCTCCCGCCTGGCTGAAACAGCCGTAGCCCAGCCATTCAAAGCCGAGCGACTGCAGCAGCGCCTTCACCGAGCGCTGGCGCAGCTCGGGTGTCTCTGCCGCCATCAGCGCGACGAGCAGCGCCGGCTGCAGCCGCGGCTGGGTCAGGTCTCGTTGCAACCCTGGCGGCTCGTCGTGCAGCAATACCGGCGTGGTGCCGTTCGCTCCGGGCGGAAGCGGATGGTCGCCACGGCCGAACGCCGCTCCCAAAGACATCAACATTCCCATGCCAAACACCTCGGCTGCGCATCAGTTCCAGATACCGCATAAGGCGAGAAACGCGGAGCGACCGGCTCATGGCGTTTCAGCTGGATACGCTTTAGTCGCAGCGCTGCAGTGACTGCGACACGACGGCCGGCGTGGTGTCGGTCCGGCCAATGCCGTTGCGGCTCTGCACGTCGCGCAGGATGACCAGGCTGCGTCGCCACGCGGCGCATGCTCGGGCGTTCTGGTGGCCGGCGGCAAGCGCCTGGCCCAGCAGGTAGTGGGCCACGCCCTGCTTGTAGCGTGTGTTCAGGTCGCGCAATGAGCCTTCTGGCAGGCTGTTGTAGCCCTCCACCGCCCGCTGCGCCGCTGCTACGGCGGCCGCCGCATCGCCGTTGGCCAGCAGCGCCCGGCTCATCGAACCGGTGACGATGGCCACCTCGGCGCGCAGTTGTGCGTTGCTGGGGTCCCGGCCGCTCAGTTCGGACAGGATCTGGACCGCCTGCCGGTAGGCGTTGGCCGCGTCACGTGGCTGCTTGGCGCGCATCAGGGCCGCGGCCAGATTGGCGTGGTGGGCCGCGAAATTGCGCTGCAGGCGCGCATCATCGCCATGCCTTTGCACGACCGGCCCTTGCAGCTCGAGGGCGCGCCGGAACGCCGCGATGGCCAGCTGCACCGTCGCAGCCTCCTCATCGCGTTCGAAGTAGTAGGTGCCTTCTTCCAGGTAGGTGGTGGCCAGGCCGGATGTGGCCGTCTCATCGCCAGGCCGGCTAGCGAGGATGGCCAGATACAGGCGCCGGGCGGTTGCCAGGCTCTTGAAGAAGGGCTCCACCTTGTCAACGAAACGCTGGACCTGCGCGAGCTGGGAATGCATCGCGGCATGGGTGGTCTGCAGATCGGGATCCAGCTGGCCATGTGCGGCCAACGTGTCCATCAGCTCGACCCCCTGGGCCACCAGTGACTCCGCCGCGGCGTCGTCATCCTGGGAGGCCAGCAGCGTGCCCTTGCGCTGATACAGCTGGGCGAGCGTGGCCGCGGCATGGGCCTGGCTCGGCTCGGCGACCCGCGGGTTGCCGACGAGGTTCTTCACCAGCGCGATGCCGCGGTCGTAGCTGTCGCGCGCGCTCTTCGGGTCACCGAGGTTGGCCGAGTACGGGCGGCCCTGGATGTCGCCGATGTTGCGGTAGCCGCCGGCCAGCTCGATCTGCAGCTCAGCGTCCCCGGCGGCTTCGGCGCTCAAATGCCGCAGCGAGTCGAGCGCGTTCTGCACGACCATCCGCCGCGCCGCCGTGCCCCCTGGCAGCGGCGCGATGGCCTTCTGAAGGTCGCGCAGCATGAGGGTGGCCAGCTTGCGGACGTCGGCGAAGTGCTGCTCCGCACGGGCCTTCTGCCGGCGCGCTTCGTAGGCCTCATAGGCCGCCACGGTGGAGGCGGCCACGAGAACCAGCAGGGACGCAGAGAGCGCCACACGGTGGCGCCGCAGGAAGAGGCCGATGCGGTAGCGCCGCGCATGGGGCCGAGCCTGCACCGCGAGGCCTTGCAGGTGCCGGGAGAGATCGTCAGCCAGTTCCGCCGCGTTGGCATAGCGCTGCGCCGGCGACTTGTGCAGGGCTTTCATCACCACCGCATCCAGGCCACCGCGCAGCTGCCGCCTGAGTGTGCCGGCACCGGTCAGGCTGGCATCGACGGCCCGGCTTGGCCAAGGCGGGCCGTCTTCGAGGATGGCCTGGCCCGGCGAGACGTCGCCGACGCCGCGAGCATAGGGACTCGTCCGGGCGAGCAACCGATACAGCACCACGCCCAGCGAGAAGACGTCGCTCGCCGGCGTGACCGGCTCGCCGCGGATCTGCTCGGGGCTGGCGTATTCGGGCGTCAGGATGCGGTGGATTCCATCCGTGTGCTGGTTGTCGGCCTGCACCGGATGCAGCTGCTCGGCGATGCCGAAGTCCAGCAACTTGACCGTGCCATCGCCGCGCACATGGATGTTGCTCGGCTTCAGATCGCGGTGCACCACGCCGCGTCCGTGCAGATAACCCACCACCTGGCAGACGGTGACAAAGAGCCGCAGCCGATCTTCCACGCCAAGCCCGCGACCGTCGCAGTAGGTGTCGATGGCGTCGCCTTGAACGAGTTCCATGACAAACCACGGCGCGCCGTCGCCCGTGACGCCGGCGTCGATCAGTTTGGCGAGGTTGGGATGGTCGAGCGAGGCCAGGATGCGCCGCTCGGCCCAGAACGGTTCCAGGGCAACGGCCTGGTCGGCATCCGCCCTCATCACCTTGACCGCCACCTGCTGCTCGTACTGGCCGTCAGCGCGCTCACCGAGGTACACCTCGCCCATGCCGCCGCGGGCAATCAGCGACACGAGCCGATAGGCACCCAGTGTTCGCCCAACCCATGTCCCGGTCGCGCGCTGCCCCAGCGCCTCGAGCATGAATTCAGCGGGCGGCGCATCCAGGGGACTTGCCACAGCGCCGGCGGCTTCAAGCAGGTCTTCGACTTCGCGCATCAACGTCGAGTCGCCGGCGCTGGCATGCCGCACGAAAGCCTTGCGCTCGCTCGCCGGACGCTCCATGGCGTCGGCCACGACTGCCTTGGCCCGTTGCCACAGCTCGGCTTCCATCGATGCGCTCAATGCCGTTGCCTCCCGGGACGGCAGTGCAAGCTCATGCCGGCGCGACAGCGGAAAGAACTTCCCGGCGCGAGGCGACAGCAGCAGGCCGCGCCATTTCGCGCAGCAGCCAGGCCCGCGCCGTCACCCATTCCCGCTTCACCGTGGCCGGAGAAATACCCAGCGTCTCGGCGGTCTCGTCGATGCTGAGCCCGCCGAAGTAGCGCAGCTCAACGACCTGGTTCTGCTGCGGGTCGAGGCGTTCCAGCCGTTGCAGGCACTGGTCAAGCGTGAGGATGTTGAGTGCCAGCTCGCCCGCCTGGATCGATTGGTCCCAATCCGTGGGCAACTCATGAAGTTCCTCCAGGCTCACGGCGATCTGGCCGCCGCCTCGCTTGCCTGTCTGGCGTGCGCGGGCATGGTCGACCAGGATGTGGCGCATCAGCTTGGAGACCAGCGCAAACAGCTGCGAGCGCGACTTCCACTGCACTTCGCTTTCCTTGGCCAGACGCAGGAAGGCTTCGTGGACCAGGCCAGTGCCCTGGAGGGTGTGGCCTGAGCGCTCGCCCCGCAGATGGCGGCGCGCGAGATGACGCAGATCGTCATACACAAGCGGAATCAGGCGCTCGAACGCCTGGCCGTCGCCGTCGGACCACTGTCGAAGCAACTGCGTTACCGGGCCGTGGGCCATCTCGTCAACGGGTCCGCTCGTCATGATGCAACTTGCTCCTTGCTCAAACTGCTCGGGGTGCGCAGCCTACGTCTGCAAACGGCGATTGATGCACCGTTTTTTGGCAGCAGCCTCATTTCAGGGACATTGAAATCGCTTACACCCGGTGGTGTGCAATGGGCAGCGCTCTGCCTCTCTCGTCCCTGGACATGCCACGCCGCTGGACTGAAGACCCGGCACTGGCATGCCGGTGATCAGCGATGAAGCGCTTTTGCTAGCTCAACCATCGCTTCTGCAACCGGCGTCCGGCCGAAGCGGTCCTTCGTCTCATGTTCACCGCTGGCGCCTGGGTGCCCGGGCGGAAGAGGTCGTAGGGGGGACGATCACCATTGAGTGATGCGGGTCGGTCGCGGTGCATGGGTTGTCTCCCCTGGTCGTTGTGGGCGTTTCCGAGAGCCGGCGCGGCCGCCGCCGGACTGTCAGTCCACACTGTGCTGACAAATGTTATCGATGTCATTTGGGTTTACATCTGATGACATTGCTGATGCGCAGAGAGCACTGCGACGCCTGGCTGGAGCGTGGTGTCCCCAAAATGCCGCGTGGTTGCTGCGTCAGTTACTACGGTTGCAGTCGCTGTGACCGAGAACGCCGGGACCAGGTGCAGGTGCCGTGGTCAGAGCCGCACCTGTTCACTATCTGGAATGGCAGCGATGTCGCTCTTACGACCGAGCATTGGATCAGTCATCAAGGCGCCGCGCAGCGGCTGGGCTGGCGACAGCGAAATCAGAGCTTGGCTTTGCCACTTCAGCACGATCCGCAGCGAGTTCTCGGCGCGATCGCTCTAGATCAGCGAGAAACGATTGCACGATGACAGGTGGCGTGGCCTTGCGATAGATGGCACTGAATTTCGAACGCAGTGTCATCTTGCTGGGGATCAATTGCTTCATGTCCCCAGCCGCGACCCACTGGGCCGCATAGTGATTGGGGAGGAACCCTACACAGTTGTTGCCCAGGATCAGTA
>NZ_JBFULE010000202.1:0-7655 GCF_056400485.1 Roseateles sp. P5_B10 | reverse complement strand
GGCGCGCAGGATCTGCCCTGCCCCGGATTCACCCAGGAGCCGCCATGAAGATCGTTCTTGCAGTCGACGGCAGCGCGTACACCAAGCGAATGCTCAGCTACCTCGCCGCCCACGACGAACTCGTGGGCAAACACCACGAATTCGTCGCCCTGAATGTGACGGCCCAGGTGCCGCCGCATGCGGCCCGCTTCCTGCCGCACGACACCTTGCAGACGTACTACGCCGACGAAGGCGAGAAGGTGCTCAAGCCGGTGCGCGAGTTCGCTGCCATGCAGGGCTGGAGCCTGCGTGAGCACCACGCGGTCGGCCATCCCGCCGAGGTATTGGCCGAGATCGTCAATGAAGAGGCTCCGGACCTGCTGGTCATGGGCTCGCATGGTCACGGGGCTTTCGCCGGTGCCGTGCTGGGCTCGGTGTCCGCGCGCCTGCTGGCCCATACCAAGGCGCCCGTGCTGCTGGTTCGCTAGTCAGCGAAGGTGCCGCCGGCGTCCTACTGCCGGTCACGGCCTGACAGCAGCACAGAGCGGCCGCAATGCCGCCCAGCATGCTCAGTGCGAAAGCAGCACCGGCACGGGCGAACTGGCCATCAACGTGCGCGTCACGCCGCCGAGCACAGCCTCGCGCAGGCGCGAATGGCCGTAGCCACCGGCGACGATCAGCTGGGCACCCATGTCCGCCGCGTGCGACAACAGCGCTTCGCCCGCCGCCACCTTGATGGGCACATAGCTGACCTTCACCTTCAGCCCATGACGCGCAAGCCAGAGCCCGATGTCGGCGCCCGGCATCTGGCCGTGATTGCGCCCCACGTCTTCAGGCGTCTCGAACACGGCCACCTCGACACTCKCCGCCTGCCTCAGCAGAGGAAGCGCATCACGCATGGCCCGTGCGGCTTCGCGGCTGCCGTCCCACCCGACCAGCACCCGTGACGCGGCCGGCACCTCGCACTCGCCCGCGAACGGCAGCACCAGCAGCGGCCGGCCCGAGCGCAGCAGCATTTCCTGCGCCATCTGCGCCGACTGGCCGTTGCACGCGTCGTCGGGATTCAGCTGGGAGACCACGGCCAGGTCGCAGTAGCGCGCTGCAAGCGTCATCACTTCACCTGCATAGCCCATCTCGACGCGGCCTTCATAGGAGGTCACACCCAGGAGCGAGACCCGTTCCTGGAAGCGGCGCGCGCAGTCGAGTGCCCGGCTGCGCAGTTCATTCATCGCCGCCTGCTGATAGGCGGCAAGCCCCCCGCCTCCGGCGCCTTCGGGCGGCAGGGCGTACCACCCGGCCGGCGCAAGGCCGATGAGATGAGCCTCGTACCGCAGGGCCAGCGCCGCGGCAGCGTCCACGCGGCCCTGGACGTTCACTCCACTGTCGAGGTGAACGAGGATGCTCTTGATTCCCATGCTGTTTCTCCATTGACGCCGTGGCGCCGTTGCGTGCGCCAGATGTTTCTCGACGGCGACGGTGGCGTGGTTGACCCCGGTCAATGAAAGCAGGGGTTTCTCGCTGCCGCCGGGTCGGGCTTCCGTTCTTCAGTCGGTGACGCCCTGGAAGCTGAGCCTATTGATCCCGCGCAACGCGGCGCAAGCTCCACCTCGCTAGCCTTGGGTGATGAATACCCATGCGCGACGCGTTCTCCTCATCCTCGGGCACCCTGATGCCACCCGAGGCCACCTCTGCCACGCGCTGGCGGATGCCTATGCCGAGGGCGCGCGGTCAGCGGGCCATGACGTGCGCCTCATGGACGTGGCGACGCTGGATTTCCCGCTGCTTCGCAGCAAAGACGAATGGGACCACGGCGCCCTGCCCGCTTCGCTGCTGCCCGCACAGGAGCACATCCGTTGGGCCAGCCACGTGGTGCTGTTCTTCCCGCTGTGGCTGGGCGACATGCCGGCTTTGCTGAAGGCCTTTCTCGAACAGGTGGCGCGCCCCGGCTTTGCGCTGGGCAAGGCGGGCGATGGGGCGGCCGGCGGCAAGCTGCTCAAGGGCCGTTCCGCGAGGGTGGTCGTGACCATGGGCATGCCCGCACTCGTCTACCGCTGGTATTTCCGTGCCCACAGCCTGAAATCACTGGAACGCAACATCCTGGGCTTCGTCGGCTTCGCTCCGGTTCACGAAACGCTGGTGGGCGGGGTCGAGTCCCTGGGCGAAGCCGGCGTGGCGAAGTGGCTCAAGCGGATGCGCCAGATCGGCGCGAGCGCCGACTGAGCCGCCTTCGGATGCCCAGGGCGCCCCATGCCAACAACCGCCGAGTTCAGCTTGGCGGCCTCGATGCCGAGGCACTGCGCAGCCGCCCGCTCCATGTGATCCCGGCACCCACTGCCAGCGCCACCGTCACCCAGGCCAGCAAGAGGTCCCCGGGCGCCGGAACGCCAAAATGCAGCAGGCGCCTCGGGCCTGGCACCAGCACGGCGGTCGCCAGCGCCGACGCCGCCACGGCGGCGACTGCCCAGAAGGCCCGGGCGCTGCGACCGGACAAGGCGCGAAGCCCGTTGCCGATTGCCATGTTGGCCGCCACCAGCATCAGGTTTCCGAACGTCAGGCCGACCACCGCCAGCGTGCGGGCCACGTCGGTGTCACGCCCGGCCTGCAGCGCCAGCATGTAAACGCCAAGGGTCGCCGCGAGCAGGCAGCTTCCCTGCGCCAAGCCCTGCCACAACATCGACCAACCCACGATGCCGTCGTCCGTGCGCCGCGGTGGCCGCCGCATCAGCCCCGGCGCTTCGGCGGCACCTTCGAAGGCCAGCGAGCACACCGGATCGATCACCATCTCGGTCAGCACCACATGGACCGGCAGCATCAGCGGCGGCAGCCCGAGCAGCAGGGGCAGCAGCGCCAGTCCGGCCACCGGGACATGGATGGCGGTGATGTAGGTCATGACCTTGCGGAGGTTGTCGAAGATGCGCCGGCCCATGCGAACACCGCCGACGATGCGCCCGAAATCTTCGTCCAGCAGCACCAGGCCGGCGGCCTCGCGCGCGACGTCCGTCCCACGTATCCCCATCGCGATGCCGACGTGAGCCGCCTTCAGCGCCGGTGCGTCATTGACGCCGTCGCCCGTCATGGCCACGGTCTCGCCGTTGCGCCGCAGCGCCAGCACCAGCCTGAGCTTGTGCTCCGGCATCACGCGGGCGAAGACGCGCACATGCCGCACGGCCTCGGCGAGCTCGGCCTCTCCGAAACCGGCGATGTCGGCCCCGGTCAGGACGCCCCCACGCACGTCGAGGCCGGCCTGCTCGGCAATGGCCAGTGCCGTGGCCGCATGATCGCCGGTGACCATCACCACCGCGATGCCGGCTTCCCGCGCCTGCGCGACCGCATCCGGCACGCTGTCGCGCAGCGGATCCTCGAAGGCCGCCAGGCCCAGCAACGTGAAGTCGTGGTCATGCTGATGCGCCACCGTTTCACCACGCGGCGGGCACGCCTCGGCCACGGCCAGCACGCGAAGTCCCTGTGCGGCCAGGCGCTTCACACGGGCCAAGAGCTCGGCACTGCGTTGCGGGTCGAGGTGGCACAGATCGAACACCGCTTCCGGCGCACCCTTGGCGGCGACGCGAAGCCGGCCGGCTGCGTCCGTCCATTCATGCGACATCGCCAGCAATTCGGGGCTGAGCGGAAACTCACGCGTCAACGTCCAGTCGGGGTGCAGGTGTGCAGTGCCTGCCAGCAAGGCGTCGCCTCGCGCGAGCAGCGCACGGTCCATCGGGTCGCTGCCATCACGCCGCGAAGCCAGCATGCCGAACTCGAGCAGCCGATGCGCCGCCTCGGGCAGGTCCTTGCCAGCCTCGATCCCGACCTCCATCTCGTCGGTCACCAGACGGGACAGCTGCATCCTGTTTTCGGTAAGGGTCCCTGTCTTGTCCACGCACAACACCGTGGCTGCACCCAGCGCCTCGATGACCGCGGGACGACGCGCCAGCACCTTGATGCGAGCCAGCCGCCAGGCGCCCAGCGAAAGGAAGACGGCGAGCGCCATCGGGAACTCTTCGGGCAGCATCGCCATGCCGATGGCGACGGCCGACAGCAGCCCCTGCATCCAGTCGCCGTGCACCAGGCCGTAAACCACCACGATCACTGCGCAAATGGCGGCGGCAGCCAGGCCAAAGACACGCACCAGTCGGCGCAGATGCTGCTCCAGGGGCGTTGGTGCCGTTTCAATGGCGGCCAGCGATGCGCCGATGCGACCGACCTGCGTGCCTGCGCCGGTGGCCACCGACTCGATGACGGCGTGGCCCGTGATGGCCAGGGTGCTCGCGTACACGAAAGCACTGGCATTGCGCTCGGGCGACGCCATGGCCAGGCCGTCTTGCACCTGCCACACCCGTTTGTCCACCGGCACCGATTCCCCGGTCAGCAGCGACTCGTCGACCTGCAGCCCGACCGCCTCGCGAACGATACCGTCGGCCGCGACCCGCTCGCCCTCCCCGACCAGGAAGATGTCGCCAGGCACCAGCTCACGCGCCGGGATGCGTGCCGTGCGCCCGTCACGCACGACGCGCACCTGCGGTGCAGACAGCGTGCGCAAGGCAGCCAGCGCATGCTCGCTGCGCCGCTCCTGCATGACGACGAGGCCCACCGTGACAACAGCGAAGAAAGCCAGGAGCAGGCCCTCGCCCAGATCACCCAGCAGCAGGTAGATGGCCGCAGCAGCCAGCAGCAGCAGGAACATGGGCTCGCTGAACACACCGCGAAGCGTGCGTGCCAGGCCCCGCTTTTGCGTGTCGCCCACCTCGTTGGGGCCATGGAGCGACAAGCGCTGGCGGGCCTGCGCGTCGCTCAGTCCTCGAGGCAGCGTGGGCGTGGACTGGGTTGCCTGTGGCGGTGACGCGGAGATGCCTGCGCCGGTCGGCGCCTCGCTCTCAGCGTGCAAGGCGGCCACCATCGAAGGCTGGAAGACCGATCCCCGAGGTGCAGCCCGTCATCAGGGCGACATTTTCTTGAAGCATGGCATTCCCCTGCCGCGAAGGACCTGAAAGCGGCCCCTCAGTCGGGCGCCCGCGGCCGCGAAGGGCGGCCCGCGCCCTGCACACCGTCGGCGCGGGCCGACAGATAGGCGTAGAGGTCGATGATGTGGGCCGTCACGGTGGGGTCGCCCTGCCAGGCAGGCATCACCAGCGCCGCTTCCCGGCCCTGCAGAACCTTTTCGACCAGGGCGCTCTGCGAGGCGCCTTGCGGGTCGGACTCCGCCGCCGCGAGGATCCAGTCATAGCGCCTGAGCACCAGGCTCACGAACTGGTGCGAGCCCATCTCGCGGAGTCTGGGCAGCAGGTCGGGGCCGGCCGCCGTACCGGTCGCCGCTGGGCCGTGGCAGGTCGCGCACTTCTGCTGGAACACCCGCCAGCCGATATAGACCTCGCCTTCCGGCAAGGCGCGGCGCGCCAGCTCCCGGGCGGGTTTGGCGTTTTGCACCTCTACGGCGCAACCGGCGGCCAGTGCGGCCGCGGCGAGTGACGCGAGGGCCAGACGGTACCGCCCCACGCCGTTCGCATTCATGACAGATGCTCCCGGACCGCCTGGCAGCCCGCGCACAGCCGCACGGACGGCAGGGCCGTGAGGCGCGCCACGGGAATAGCCTCGCCACAGTTGGCGCAGTCGCCATAGCCTCCCGCGGCCAGCCGACCCAGCGCGTCGTCAACGTCCTGCAGCTCCCGCAAGTCCCGGGCGGCCTGGAAGTCCTCGGTCTGCTGGCGCTGCATGAGTTCAGCGTCGTCCTTGAGATCCCGCACCTCCTGGGACTGCGTCTGCACCGCTTGACGTGCCAGCTGCGCCGCATGAACCTCGGCTCGCAGCTCGGTCTGGCGGTACAGCAGCAGTTGGCGCAGCATGGGCAGGTGCGCTTGAGTCTGAGTTTCCATCTTGGGCAATCCTTGGTCGGCGAAGGGCCATGCTAGGCAGCCCACCGGCAAATGGATTGCGCTGGATCAAGCCGGACGACTGAAGCCCCGACCTGGCCGCTGCATCGATCGCCGCACGTTGCGGATTGACTGGGATCAACGCCGGCGCTGCACTGGCCGCATAGATTGACTCGTCGTCAGGGCTGCGAGGCAGCCGCCAATCGAGGGACACGCATGCCAATGAATTCAGCCTCGCGAGGCCGGCCGGGCGGCGCCAAAGGCAGCGGGCATGACGCCTGATCTCGCCGGCCGCTTCTTCGTCGCCCTCCTCATCGGCATCCTGGTCGGCATCGAACGGGAGAAGAAGCGGCCGGCCGCGCCTTCCCACACGATCGGCGGCATCCGCACCCATGCCCTGCTGGCCTTGTCCGGCGCGGCGTCGGCCTGGCTCGGGCAGCAGTTGCAGCTTCAGTGGCTCTTCGTGGCAGTGCTCGTGTGCGCGAGCGCAATGGCAATTGCCAGCCACGCGCTGTGGCGCCGGGATGGCAAGGATGCACCTCCCAGCATGACCAGCGAGATCGCCGCCTTGCTCGTCGTGCTTCTGGGCGGCATGGCGGCGACCGGCAATCAGGCGCTGGCCGTGGCCCTGGCCGTGGCGTTGTCGGCAGTCCTCGCCTTCAAGCAGCCCCTGCACGCCCTGGTGGAGCGGGTCGGCCTCGATGACATCCTTGCAGGCATCAAGCTGCTGATTGCCTCGGTCATCGTGCTGCCCCTCGTGCCGAATGAGACGGTGGACCCCTGGCACGCACTGAACCCCTACCAGCTGTGGCTGCTGGTGGTGCTGATCTCCGCACTCTCCCTGGCCGGCTACATCGGCATGCGCTGGCTGGGGCCGGCGCGAGGCGCTGCCATCACCGGCCTTGCCGGAGGCCTGGTCTCTTCGACGGCCACCACGCTGAATTTCGCACGTGACAGCCGGAAGGCCGAAAGCTCCGCCAACGCCAGCGCGGCGGCCGCCGGCATCCTGTGTGCCTGGTTCGTCATGTTCCTGCGCGTGACGACGATCATCGCCATCCTCAATCGGCAGCTGCTGGGCGCCTTGTGGCCCCCGCTGCTGGCCATGGCCCTGGCCACCGGCGCGCTGGCATTGCGGCACTATCTCGCCGGAGCGGCCGCCGTAACCAGCCCCGCCCAGGCAGCCACACCTCTGAAGAACCCATTCAGCCTGGGCGCGGCGATCCGGTTCGGCATCCTGTTCGCCGTCGTCCTCGTCGTGACGAAGCTGGCCCAGCAGCAATTCCCGAGCGGCGGCCTGCTTGCGATCTCGGCGCTCGCTGGCGCGGCAGACGTTGACGCGATCGTGCTTTCGCTCAGCGGCCAGAAGGACGGCTCGCTGACAACGGCCGGGACCGCGTGGGCGCTGCTGGCGGCCCTGCTTGCCAACACGGTGGTGAAGATCGCGATGGTGCTGCTTGTCGCGCGCGGCACGGTGCGCCGGGAGATGGCCATCGCGAGTGTGGCGATCTGCCTGGTGGGTGGCACCTCGGCCTGGGTTTGGCTCTGAACCGAAACTGGGCCACGCCCACCACGGCGTCAGCGGGTGGCCGGCAGCCGGAAGGTCGACACCGTCTCCACCAGCTGCTGGGCCTGCACCTTGAGGCCGTCGGCCGCGGCGGCCATTTGCTCCACCATCGCGGCGTTCTGCTGCGTGGCCTGGTCCATCTGCGTGACGGCCGCGCCAACCTGGCTCACGCCCGAACTCTGCTCGGCACTGGACGAGCTGATCTCGCCCATGATGTCGGTTACACGCTGGATGCTGCTGACCACCCT
>NZ_JBFULE010000201.1:0-7696 GCF_056400485.1 Roseateles sp. P5_B10 | reverse complement strand
GGGCCTGGCGGAGACCGTGGTTGCCAGCCGCCTCGAGGCCATCCAGAAGGCCAGCGCCGGGCCAGTCCAGGTGCTGCATCGGGCCATCAAGCCACACTCGGGCGGCGTTGGCCTGGAGTTGTCTTTCGCCGCGGAGGCGGAGAGCGAACACGTGCACCTCTACCTGGGCTACGTGACCTCCCGCAAGGTGCTGAACTTCTCCATGGTCTGCCAGCCCGGCCATGGAGCCGCTGCCTTGTTCAACGCGACAGTGTCGGGCTTTCGGCCGCGCCTGCCCTGACCCGCATGCCCCAGCTCGACGCCCTCCACCTGCTCGCCCTCGCCGCCGCCCTCGGCTGGGCCAGCGGCCTGCGCCTTTACCTGACGGTGCTGCTCGTCGGCATTGCCGGGCACTGGGGCTGGATCGCGCTGCCACCCGGGCTGCAGGTGCTGGCGTCGCCACTGGTGATGAGCTGCGCCGCGGCGCTGGCATTCGTCGAGTTCCTGGCCGACAAAATCCCCCTCGTCGACAGCGCCTGGGACGCGCTGCACACGCTGATCCGCATCCCCGCCGGCGCGGCGCTCGTGGCCGGACTCGTCAGTGGCTGGGCGGGCGACCATGGCCAGGCCTGGGCTGTCGTTGCAGCGCTGTTCGGCGGTGGCCTCGCGGCTGTGGCGCACACGGCCAAAGCCAGCACGCGCGCGGCGGCCAACACGTCGCCCGAGCCGTTCTCCAACATCGGCTTGTCGCTGATGGGCGATGTGGCCGTGCCGACCATGCTGTGGCTGGCCTGGGCGCACCCTTTCATCTTCTTCCCGCTGCTCGTCCTGGCCCTTGCCGTCATGGGCGCGCTGATCTGGCTGTGCTTCAAGTTCCTGCGCGCGCTGCTCAAGCGCGTGCGCCGCCCCTCTCCCGCATGACCTCTCCCTCCGATCTCGCCGCACGCAGTCGCGCCGCCGTCTGGCACCCCTGCACGCAGATGGCGCGCCTGGCCGACGTGCCGCCCCTGCCCATCGCCCGCGGCGATGGCCCCTGGCTGTTCGACACCGACGGCCGGCGCTATTTCGACGCCAACTCGTCCTGGTGGGTCAACCTGTTCGGCCATAGCGACAAGCCGCTTCACGACGCCATCAAGGCCCAGCTCGACACGCTGCCCCATGTGATGCTGGCCGGCTGCACCCACGAGCCCGCCGTGCGCCTGGCCGAGCGGCTGTCGGCCCGCACCGGCGGCGCGCTGGGCCACGCCTTCTTCGGCAGCGATGGCGCCAGCGCCGTCGAGATCGCGCTGAAGCAGAGTTTTCATTCGTGGAAGAACCGCGGCCGCGCCGACAAGCGCGAGTTCGTCTGCCTGAAGAACAGCTATCACGGCGAGACGCTGGGCGCGCTCAGCGTGACCGACGTGCAGGTGTTCCGCGACGCCTATGACCCGCTGCTGATGCGCGCCCACATCATCGCGTCGCCGGATGGGCGCCTGGGCAACGAGGCCGAGGCTTTGGAAGCCATGCGCGCGTTGCTGGCCGAGCGCCATGACCAGATCGCTGCCGTCATCGTCGAGCCGCTGATCCAGGGGGCGGCGGGCATGGTCATGTACGCGCCGGCCTATCTGAAGGGCCTGCGCGAGCTGACGCACGAGTTCGGCGTCCACCTGATCGCCGACGAGATCGCCATGGGCTGCGGCCGCACCGGCACCTTCTTCGCGTGGGAGCAGACGGGCGCGGATTGGCCGGATTTCATCCTGCTCAGCAAAGGCATCACGGGCGGCACGCTGCCGCTGTCGCTGGTGCTGACCACCGACGACGTGTTCGCCGCGTTCTGGAGCGAGGACGTCACGCGCGGMTTYCTGCATTCGCATTCCTACACCGGCAACCCGTTGGCCTGCGCGGCGGCCAATGCGGTGCTGGACCGCTTCGACGCCGGCCAGCTCGAAACAAACCAGGCCCAGGCCGAGCGCCTGACCCGCGCCTTTGCGCCCTTGGCCCCACGCGTGGCCCATCTGCGCCAGCGGGGCATGATCCTGGCCTTCGATGTGCCGCAAGCGCCACCGCGCTTCGCAGAAGCCTTCCACCTGAAGGCGCGCGAGCACGAACTGCTGATCCGCCCGATCGGCAACACCGTCTACCTGATGCCCCCTTACCTGATCGACGACGCGACCGCGGCCTTCCTGGCCCAGGCCGTGACGGCGACGTTGAACGATGTCCTTGCTTGATCACCTCCAGGCCAAGCTCCACGCGATTGCCGCGCAGAGCCTGACCCGTACGCTGCGCCGCGCCGACAACGGCACCGCGCCCCGCCAGACCATCAACGGCCGCGAGCTGCTGATGTTCTGCTCCAACGACTACCTCGGCCTGGCCGCCGAGCCTGCCATCGCCGAGGCGATTGCCGAAGGCGCTCGCCTGTGGGGCGGCGGCTCGGGCGCTTCGCCGCTGGTCAGCGGCCACAGCGCCGCGCACGAGGCCGTGACCGACACGCTGGCGCGCTGGTATGCACCGCACATCCCGCAGGCGCGAGCCATCGGCTTCTGCACGGGCTATATGGCCAACCTGGCCGTTGTGACAGCCCTGGGCGACGAGCACACCGAGATCTTCTCGGAGCAGCTGAATCACGCCTCGCTGATCGACGCCGCGCGCCTGGCCAAGGCCGCGGTCACGCGCTATGGCCACGCCGACGTGGCCGGCCTGCGCGCGCTGCTGGCGGCCAGCACCGCCAAGGTCAAGCTCATCGTCACCGACGCCGTGTTCAGCATGGACGGCGACCTCGCGCCGCTGCCGGCGCTGCTGGCCCTCGCCAACGAGTTCGACGCCTGGCTCATCGTCGACGATGCCCACGGCTTTGGCGTGCTGGGCGAAAAGGGCCGCGGCTCGCTGGAGCACTTCGGGTTGCACAGCGAACGCCTGATCCTCGTCGGCACACTGGGCAAGGCCGCCGGCCTCGCCGGCGCCTTCGTCGCGGCCCACGCCACCATCGTCGACTACCTGCTGCAGGCCGCGCGCAACTTCATCTTCTCGACCGCCTCCCCGCCGGCCGTAGAACATGCGCTGCTGACCAGCTTCGAGTTGATTGAAGGGCCGCTCGGTGCCGCCCGCCGTGCCAACCTCGTCGCGCTGCAAGCCCAGTTGCGCGACGGCCTGCTGGCGCTGATCGACCAGCACCCGCGCCTGGGCTGGTCGCTGACCGATTCGGCCACGCCCATCCAGCCGCTCATCGTCGGCGGCAATGCCGAGGTCATGGCCCTGGCCGCTGCACTGGAGAGCGCCGGCCTGCGCGTGCCCGGCATCCGCCCGCCCACCGTCGCCGCGGGCACCGCGCGGCTGCGCATCACGCTGTGCGGCACGCACACCGCTGCCGACGTGGACGCGCTGCTGACTGCGCTGCAGCGCGCCGCGGCGGCTCAGGAGCAGGCCGCATGACCGCCTTGAGAAGAGGTTTCTTCATCACCGGCACCGACACCGAGATCGGCAAGACCGCCGTCACGGCCGGCCTGGCCCACGCCTTCGCGCAGACCGGCCGGCGCGTCGCCGCGCTCAAGCCCATCTCGGCCGGGCAGGACTTCATCGGCGGCCACTGGCTCAACGACGACGTCGAGCGCCTGCGCGCCGCCGGCAACCTGGACCTCACATCGGCCGAAGTCGGCGCGCTGCAGCTGCGCACCGCCTGCGCACCCCATATCGCCGCCCGCATCGAGAACGATGCCATCGCCCGCGAACCCGTGCTGCACGCGCTGCGCACGGTCGCCTTCCGCGCAGACGTCGCCCTCGTCGAAGGCGTGGGCGGTTTTCGCGTGCCGCTCAACGACGAGTGGGACACGGCCGACCTGGCCACTGACCTGGGCCTGCCGGTCATCCTCGTCGTCGGCCTGCGCCTGGGCTGCATCAACCATGCGCTGCTGACGGCCGAGGCCGTGCGCGCCCGCGGCCTGACGCTGGCCGCCTGGGTGGCCAACACCGTGGATGAGCGTCAGCCTCACGTCACCGACAATCTGCAAGCTCTGCAGCGCGGCCTTGCCGTCCCCTGCCTCGGCCATGTGCCGCGCCTGGCCCACGCCGACCACGCCACGATGGCACGCCATCTGTCGCTCGAACCTCTGCTCGAACACCTCCCAGCATGAACCAGATCCAGACCCTCACCCCCACCTCCGACGCCGACCGCCGCCAGGCCAAGCCCTGGACCGTGAGCGAGATTGCGGCGCTGTTCGAGCTGCCCTTCAACGACCTGCTGTTCCGCGCCCAGCAGGTGCACCGCGAGCACTTCGACGCCAACGCGGTACAACTCTCGACGCTGCTGTCCATCAAGACCGGCGGCTGCGAGGAGGACTGCGCCTACTGCCCGCAGTCGGCCCACTTCGACACCGGCCTGAAGGCCGAGAAGCTGATCCCGCTGGAAGAGGTCATGGAAGCCGCCCGCGCGGCCAAGCAGAACGGCGCGACGCGCTTCTGCATGGGCGCCGCCTGGCGCAGCCCCAAGCCGCGCCACCTGGACGCCATCGGCGAGATGATTGCCGAAGTCAAGGCCCTGGGCCTGGAGACCTGCCTGACTGCCGGCATGCTGGAAGACGGCCAGGCCGAGCAACTCAAGAGCGCCGGCCTCGACTACTACAACCACAACCTCGACACCGCGCCCGAGTTCTACGGCCAGATCATCACGACGCGCACCTACCAGGACCGCCTGGACACGCTGGAGCGCGTGCGCCAGCAGGGGCTCAAGGTCTGCAGCGGCGGCATCGTCGGCATGGGCGAGACGCGCCGCCAGCGCGCCGGCCTGATCGCCCAGCTCGCCAACCTCGACCCTTACCCCGAGAGCGTGCCCATCAACAACCTCGTGCAGGTCGAAGGCACGCCGCTGGCCGGCACCGCGCCGCTGGATCCGCTGGAGTTCATCCGCACGATTGCCGTCGCCCGCATCACCATGCCGCGCGCCATGGTGCGCCTGTCCGCCGGCCGCGAGCAGATGCCCGAGACGATGCAGGCGTTGTGCTTCCTGGCCGGCGCCAACTCCATGTTCTACGGCGACAAGCTGCTGACGACGAGCAACCCGCAGGCCGAGAAGGATCGTGCGTTGCTGGAGCGGCTGGGCATGCGCTGTTCGACGGAAGCCGAGCTGACGCCGTCGGACGCCGCGGCCAAGGTACAGGTCTGCACGCACTGACATGAAGCAAGCCCTCCTGCTGATTGCCGTCCTCGCGCTGTCCGGCTGCGCCTTTGTCTACGACCAGGTGCAGGACATCGCGCAGACCCAGTGCGCCGGCAATGGCAACGCGCAAGACCGTCGCGCCTGCGAGAAGCGCAACGCACCGGCCTATGACGATTACGAGGCCCGCCGCAAGCGGCTGCAGGAAGGTAACAAGCCGGGCTGACCGCCCTCGCCTGTTTACCTTGCCTCAGCGCCAGTGATCCTGGCCCCGCCTGAACAACCGTGTAGAAGGTTCACGAGACCGGAGACAAGAAGAGATGTTCAAGAAAATCCTGATCGCCAACCGAGGCGCTCGCGCCGAAGGCGCGGTCGCGCCAGCGACAAATTGCGTGCTGGTCGGCGTAGCCGGACAGGCAGGCGAGTTCACCCCGGGAGCGCGCCATGTTTAAGAAGATCCTCATCGCCAACCGGGGTGAAATTGCCTGTCGAGTTGCGGCCACGGCCAAGCGCCTCGGCATTCAAACCGTGGCCGTCTACTCAGACGCTGACCGCGACGCACGGCACGTGCAGGCCTGCGACGAAGCCGTCCACATCGGCGGCCCGGCGCCGCGCGACTCCTACCTGCAGTGGCAGCGCATCCTCGAAGCTGCCAAGACGACCGGCGCGCAAGCAGTCCACCCAGGCTATGGCTTCCTGAGCGAGAACGAAGCCTTTGCCCAGGCCTGCGCCGATGCGGGCGTTGTTTTCATCGGCCCGCCGCCCAGCGCCATCCTCGCGATGGGCCTGAAAGCCGAGTCCAAGCGCTTGATGGAAGCGGCCAACGTGCCGCTGGTGCCGGGCTACCACGGCGCCGACCAGGACCCGGCGCTGCTGAAGCGCGAAGCCGGCCGCATCGGTTACCCGGTGCTCATCAAGGCCAGCGCCGGCGGCGGTGGCAAGGGCATGCGCGCGGTCTACAACGCCGACGAGTTCGACGCGGCGCTGGCCTCGTGCAAGCGCGAGGCCATCAACAGCTTTGGCGACGACGCGGTGCTGATCGAGCGCTATGTGCAAAAGCCCCGCCACATCGAGATCCAGGTCTTCGGCGACTCGCACGGCGACTGCGTGTATCTCTTCGAGCGCGACTGCTCCGTGCAGCGCCGCCACCAGAAGGTGCTGGAGGAAGCCCCAGCCCCCGGCATGACGCCAGAGCGCCGTGCGCAGATGGGCGAGGCCGCCGTGGCCGCTGCGAAGGCCGTCGGCTATGTCGGTGCCGGCACCGTGGAGTTCATCGCCGAGCAGGACGGCCGCTTCTATTTCATGGAGATGAACACGCGGCTGCAGGTCGAGCACCCGGTGACGGAAGCGATCACGGGCCAGGATCTGGTCGAGTGGCAATTGCGCGTGGCCTCGGGCGAGCCCCTGCCGCTGAAGCAACACGAGCTGCGCATGCACGGCCATGCCATCGAAGCGCGCATCTGCGCCGAGAACCCGGACGCCGGTTTCCTGCCCGCCACGGGCAGGCTGGACGTGGCACGCTGGCCCGAGCATGTGGCTTTCCAGCGAGGCAACGTGCGCATCGACGCCGGCGTGCGCGAAGGTGATGCGATCAGCCCCTTCTACGACTCGATGATCGCCAAGCTCATCGTCTGGGGCGAGGACCGCGCGCAGGCGCTGGCCCGACTGGACCTGGCCCTGCGCGATACCCACATCGTCGGCCTGCAGACCAACGTCGCCTTCCTGCGCCGCTGCGCGGCCACGGCGTCGTTCTCGAAGGCCGATCTCGACACCGGCCTGATCGAGCGCGAGAAGGCGGTGCTGTTCGACCAGCCCGGCCTGCCGCTGCGAGTCAGCGCGGCTGCGGTCATCGCGCACACGCTGGCTGTCGAGGGCACGCGGCAAAGCAACGACCCGTGGAGCGCCCGCGATGGCTGGCGTCTCTTCGGCTCGGCGACACGGCGCTTCGATCTGGAGGCCGGCGGCGTGCATCACGAGGTTCTGCTGTCCCGCCACCACCGCGGCGGCATGACGCTGACGGTCGAGAGCGAAGCCATCGAGTTCGCGGTTCAGTCCGCCGACACCGAGACACATGAACTCTTCCTCGGCGCCGATCGCCTCCGCGTGAAGACCTACGCCCGGGGCGAACGCGTCGCCGTCTTCGCCGCGAACGGCTCGGCCGTGCTGACCGAGGTGGACCTCATTGCCCACGCCGGGGATTCGCCCAGCGAAGGCGGCCGCCTCACGGCGCCCATGCCCGGCAAGCTGATCGCCTTCCTCGCCCAGGCCGGCGACACCGTCACCAAGGGCCAACCGCTGGCCGTCATGGAGGCGATGAAGATGGAGCACACCATCTCGTCGCCCCGCGACGGCAGAGTGGCGGAGCTGCTGTTCGCCGTCGGTGATCAGGTCGGCGATGGCGCCGAACTCCTCAAGCTGGACGCCTGAACCATGGCCCTCCCCACCCACGTCAAGATCCTCGATGTCGGCCCGCGCGACGGGTTGCAGAACGAGAAGGAAAACGTCTCGACCGAGCACAAGGCGCGGCTCGTCGCGATGCTGCAGGACGCCGGTTTGAAGGAGATCGAGGTCACCAGCTTCGTCAGCCCGAAG
>NZ_JBFULE010000200.1:0-7709 GCF_056400485.1 Roseateles sp. P5_B10 | reverse complement strand
GGTGTCGGCAGGCGGCTTCGACGGCGACTTCAGCCTGACCTCGCTGAGCTTCAGCTTTCAGGGCCAGACCTACACGCTGGCACAGGCCACCGACCCCTATGTGAAGTTCGAAGGTGGCACGCTGACAGGCCCCAATGGCCGCTTCGCGACCCAAGGTGGCGGCGCCGTAGATCTGTTCTCGATCTTCGGTGCAAGCAATTTCAACTATGCGATCAACGGCATCGATCAAGGTGGCACGCTGAGCATCAGCGCAGTACCGGAACCCGAAAGCTATGCCCTGATGTTGGGCGGCCTCGGTGTCGTCGGCTTCCTCGCTCGTCGCCGCAAGCTGATCTGAGCGCGACCCGCGTCGCTTCGACGGCCCGCTTCGGCGGGCCGTTTTTCCTAGTACGTCCGCCCGCCCTTGAACTGCGCATGCTGACGCCGCTCCAGCGTCGTGCTGCGGCCCATGGCCTCGAAAGTGACGCGCGCATGCGCATGCATGATGGCAATGCCCAGCGCATCGGCGGCGTCCTTGCCCGGCAGGCCCGGCAGGCTGAGCAGGCGCTGCACCATGGCCTGGATCTGCTCCTTCTTCGCATGCCCGTGGCCGACGATGGCCTTCTTCATTTGCAGGGCGGTGTATTCGCTGACGAGCAGGTCGGCCGACACCAGCGCGGTGATGGCAGCGCCCCGCGCCTGGCCGAGCAGCAGCGTGGACTGCGGGTTCACGTTGACGAAGACGATCTCCACCGCCGCGCACTGCGGCTGGTAGCGCGCCGTGACCTCGCGGATGCCGTCGAACAGGATCTTCAACCGCGCCGGCAGGTCACCGGTGGCGACGGCGTTGGTCTTGATGGTGCCGCTGGCCACATAGGCCAGGCGCGGGCCGTCGGCTTCGATGACACCAAAACCGGTGGTCTGCAGGCCGGGGTCAATGCCGAGAATCCTCATGACGGCAGAACACCTGCGGTGGCGACGGTAGCGAGGTTTCTGTGCAGGCTCATGAGCGCGCAGCGCTCGTGAAGTCGCGACAGCGACGGGCCGGAACTAAAGCCCGTGGTCTGCAAGCCAGGGTCGATGCCGAGGATCCTCATCGGTAGTACCAGTTCGCCGAATGGAACAGCACTGGCGCCGCAAAGCACAGCACTGCGATGCGGTCGAGCAGGCCGACGGCGCCGGTGATGGAGCTGCGGTTGCCCCAGTACAGCACGCCGGCGTCCTTCTTCAGCGCCTTCATGACCAGGCCGCCGAAGCCCGCAGCACCGGCGGTCAGGAAGGCCATGGCCAGCGCCTGGCCGGCCTTGAACGGCGTGATCCAGTACAGCAGCAGGCCGGCCAGGGCGCCGGTGCAGGTGCCGATCCACCAGGCCCGCATCGAGAAGCTGCGGCTGATCTGCCGGGCCACCGGGCGGCGGCGTAGCGCGCGGGTGGCGATCTCCTGCGCGATCTGCGAGGCCGCCACGACCATGACCAGGAAGAACAGCAGGAAGGCACCGCGCCCGGTGTTGCCCGGAATATCCAGCAGCAGCAGCGCCGGCGCGTGCGACAGGCCGTAGACGCAGACCATGACGCCCCACTGGATCTTGGCGTTGCGCTCCAGGAAGCGGCGCGGGTCGCCGGCCAGCGCGCTGACGATGGGCAGCACGAGGAAGCCGTAGACGGGCAGGAAGACGGTGAACAGGTCGAAGAAGCGCGTACCGCAGATCATGTACTGGATGGGCAGCAGCACGAAGAAGGCGACGATGAGGGTGCGGTGATCGCTGCGCTCGGTGTGCACGAGGGTGATGAACTCGCGCAGCGCCAGGAAGGAGAACAGCGCGAACAGCAGCGTCGCGCCCAGCGGCCCGGAAATCCACGCGACCCAGAACATGCAGCCGCCGATCCAGGCGGCGCGCAGGTCGCGGCGCACGCGCTCCCAGGCGAGCTGGGACTTCAGGCGTTCATCCTCGCTCTCGCGCTCGCGCAGCGAATTCAGGAACAGCCCCACCGTCAGCAGCATCAGGAAGCCGAACAGCACGACGAAGAGCAGCGCCACCTGCTCGCTGGGCGTCAAGGCCTTGAGCCAGCGCATCAGTGGCCCTCCTCTTCGCGGCCGACCCAGTAGGGGTCGGGCCGCTGCTCCATGACGGCCTCGCGGGCACGGCACAGGAAGTCGGCCTTGCTCTCACCGGCCTGCAGCTGGATGGGGGCACCGAAGGTCACCGTGCACAGGATGGGCACGGGCACGACCTCGCCCTTGGGCATGACGCGCTGCACGTTGTCGATCCAGGTCGGGATCAGTTGCACATGCGGGAATTGCTCGGCGAGGTGGTAGATGCCGGACTTGAAGGGCTGCGGGTTGCCCTTGTTGGACCGCGTGCCCTCGGGAAAGATGACCAGCGAGTCGCCGTTGGCCAGTGCCTCGACGAGGGGCTCCAGCGGGTCCTCGTCGGGCTTGCTGCGTGCGCGGCTGACGTAGATGGCGTTGAAGACCGAGGTGGTCAGCCAGCGCTTGAGGGCACTGGTCGTCCAGTAGTCGCGGGCGGCGATGGCGCGCGTGGTGGCGCGCAGATCATGCGGGAAGGCAGCCCAGATCAGGACGAGATCGAAGTGACTCTGGTGGTTGGCGATGTAGATGCGCTGCTCCGCCGTCGGCGGGCAGCCCTTCCAGTGGCCCTGAGCCCCCGTGATGAGGCGGGCAATGAAGGAGAGCAACTGGCCGGTGAAAGCGGCTGGCGTCATGGGGCGGGATTATCGGGGCCCGCCCCCGCGCCAGCCCGTGAGGACTTACCAGTCGTCGCTGCCGCCGCCACCGCCACCCAAATCGCCGCCGCCCGCATCGCCGCCACCCCAACCGTCGCCGCTGCCGAAGTCGACGTCGCGGCGGCTCAGTTCGTCGGCGGCGCTGCTGGAGCCACCGGAATCAAAGCTGCCGGGGATCAGGCCGCCGCTGGTATCGGTGTCGCGCGCAACGCTGCGTTCGTCATGGCCACCATGGAGCAGCTTCTCGGCCAGCATGCCGGCGGCAACGCCACCCGCTACGCCAAGACCAACGCCGAGCATGCCGGGGCCGCCCGAGCCAGGCGCCTGCATGCCGCCAGGCCCATAACCAGCGCCAGCGCCATAGCCGCCTGGGCCATAACCACCCGCCATGGCCGGCTGCTGGCTCTGCGCGGCGGTGCGGTTGCGCATCCAGCGCATGGCCAGCCAGATGAAGATGACGGCACCACCGATCAGCAGCCAGAGGGACACGCCACCACCGCTCTCGCTGCGCTCGACCGGCGCGGCGCGCATCGGCGGTGCCGCATTGACGGCAGTCGGCGCGACGGACTTCGCCACCCCGGCCTGCTCACGCTGCAGCAACTGTTCGAAGGCATTGAACTTGGCGGCGTCGGCGAACTTGATGGCAGGGTCCAGCGCGCGAGCGCGGCGCGTGTGCTCGGCGGCTTCGGGGAACTGGCGCTGGTGGGCCAGGATCTCGGCCAGCACGTAATGGGCGCGCGGGCTGTCGGGCTTGGCCGCAACAACCTCGCGCATCATCTTCTCCGCGCCGGCGTAGTCGCCACGCTGAGCAGCGGCCTGCACCTCGTCGACGTTAGGCAGCGCCTGGGCGGTGCCCAGCCAGAGCGTGCCTAGCAGGGCCATGCACAGCAGCAGGAATCGGGGGAATTTCATCGCAACACTCCTCAAACCATCACCCACCCGCCACGCGCGTGGGAAGACGGCAGTTTGCGCCCCTGATCTGGCGACGAGCCGTGCGGTTTCAAGGCTTTACCTGTAGGACTAGAACCAATAGTCCGCCACGCAGCGCCCGTCGCGCGGCAGGTCGTCAAAGGTATCCAACCCGTCGAAGTGATCGATCGGGATGCTCGCCACCACATCGGGCTCGGCCAGGCGCAGGTTCACGGCAATGCGGCGGCGCCCGTCGGCTTCCAGCCTCAGCCCGCGCCAATGCGTCACGCAGCCGCAGGTCGGGCAGAAATGGAATTCCAACGCTTTGCCGCGCACATAGGCCTGCGTAGAGCCGGTGATGTAGATGCCTTCGTCCACGTAGTCGTAGGCCCAAAGCGTGCCATAGCGACGACACGCTGTGCAGTTGCAGGCGGTTGCGCCGTCAGGCTGGCCGTCGAAACGCCAGCGCACACTGCCGCACAGGCAGGAACCTTCAATCATCAGCAGGCCTCCTTCAGTTCGGGCGGACGCACGGCGGCGGCATAGACCGGGTCGATGTAGATCTGGCCGCCGAACAGGAATTCCTGGCCGCCAACCTGGGCGAAACCGAAGCGTTCGTAGAAGGCCACGGCTCGCACATTGCGATCGTAGACACCCAGCCACAGGGTCTGCGCCCCGCGCCGGCGCGCCACGGCATGCACCTCATGCATCAGCGCCGCGCCCAGGCCGCGGCCGATGAAGCCCTCGCCAAGATAGATGCGCCAGAGATGGATGGGGGCCGGGCCCGCCACGCAATCGGGCGCAGGCTCGACCTTGACGATGGCGTAGCCGGCGAGCTGCTCGTCCACCCAGGCCAGCAGCACCGTGCAGGCGGTGTCCTGGATGACAGCGGCCATGACCTCGGGCTGGAAGTGCTCGGCGACATAGTCGGCGATCTCCTGCGCGTCGCTGAGGTCACGGTAGGTGTCGGCGAAGGCCTGGGCGCCGAAGGCCGCGAGCGCGGCAGCGTCCTCAGGCGTGGCGTGGCGGATTTGTGGCGGGCTGTGCATGCGTGAACCGCATGTTCGCATCCCGAGGCTTCAAATCTGCTCGTAGTGCAGCACCGTCGGGAAGGGGTCATAGAAGTGGTGCAGCAACCGGCGCCATTCCTGGTAGCCCTCGGACTTGCGAAAGCCTACCTCGTGGTGCTCGACGCTCTCCCAGCGCACCAGCAGCATGTAGTGATCGGCGCGCTCCAGGCAGCGCTGGAGCTCATGGCCCAGGTAGCCGGGCATGGACGAGATGATTCCCTGCGCGACGGCAAAGGCCCTCTCGAACTCAGCGCCCTGACCAGGCCGCACCTGAGCTGCGCGATCTCCAGGATCATGCTCAGGCCGCCTGCGCAACGATCTCGGGCTGGCGGGCTGCAGCCTGCATCATCTGCGCCGCCTTCTCGCCGATCATCATGGCCGGTGCATTGGTGTTGCCACTGATCAGCGTGGGCATGATGGACGCATCCACCACGCGCAGGCTTTGCAGGCCGTGCACGCGCAGCTCGGCGTCCACCACGGCCATCGCGTCCGTGCCCATCTTGCAGCTACCCACCGGGTGGTAGATGGTGTCGGCGCGCTGGCGCAGCAAGGCTTCGATGTCGGCGTCGGAGTGCGTCTCGGTGCTCCACATCTCGGTGTGCCAGTGCGCGCGCAGCGCCGGCTGGTGCAGCAGCTCGCGCGTGAGCTTGAAGCCGGCCACCATCTGCGCCATGTCGTCGGCATGCTGGAAGAAGCCTGGGTCGATCAGCGGCGCGGTGCCGGCGTCGCGACCGGCCAGTCTGACGGTGCCGCGGCTTTGCGGGCGCAGCAGGCACACATGGCAGGACATGCCGTGCCCCATGCGCATCTTGCGCGCATGGTCCTCCACGGCGGCGACGACGAAGTGCAGCTGGATGTTCGGCCGCGCCTGCGCGGCGCTGGTGCGCAGGAAGCCACCGCCTTCGGCGAAATTGCTGGTCAGCATGCCGCGGCGCTCGGCGCGGTAGCGCTGGACGGCGCGCCAGAAAGCGAACCCGCCGCGCAGCGACAGGCCGAAGGTGTCGAGGCTGCTGCTGCGCAGGCCGAACACGAAGTCCGGGTGGTCCTGCAGGTTGGCACCCACGCCGGGCAGGTGGTGCAGCACGGCGATGCCCTGCGCCTGCAGTTGCGCCGCATCGCCCACGCCGGACAGCATCAGCAGCTGCGGCGACTGGATGGCGCCCGCCGCCAGCACGACCTCACGCCTGGCCTGCAGCCGACGCAACACGCCGCCCACCTTCACCTCCACGCCCACCGCGCGGCGGCCGTCGAACAGGATGCGCTGAACTTGCGCCTGCACGGTCACGCGCAGGTTGGGCCGGCCGAGGTGCGGGCGCAGGTAGGCGCGGGCCGCACTGCAACGCTCGCCGCGGTCCTGCGTGACCTGGTAGATACCAACGCCTTCCTGCGTTTCGCCATTGAAGTCGGCGTTGATGACRTGGCCCGCCTTACGCCCCGCGGCCACCCAGGCCGCCTGCAGCGGGTTGTCAGTGCGCAGCTGGCTGACCTTCAACGGCCCATCGCGGCCATGCAGCGGGGCGCCGAAGGTGTCGTTGCCCTCGCTCCTGATGAAGTGGGGCAGTACATCGCTCCAGCCCCAGCCGGGGTTGCCGAGCGCGGCCCAGTGGTCGTAGTCCTCGCGCTGGCCGCGGATGTAGACCATCGCGTTGATGCCCGACGAGCCACCGAGCATCTTGCCGCGCGGCACATAGCCGCGGCGGCCATTCAGGCCCGGCTGCGGCACCGTCTCGAAGGCGTAGTTGTGCAGCTTGCTGGGCACCATCAGCACGGCACCCGTGGGCACCGTCCCCAGCCAGTTGCTGACGTCGGCACCGGCTTCCAGCACCAGCACCTGGGTGCCGGGGTCTTCGCTCAGCCGGCCGGCGAGCGCCGAGCCGGATGAGCCACCGCCGATGACGATGACGTCGTGGGTCTCGTCGAAAGCTTGAGGGTCGTTCATGGTCAGGCGATGCGTCGCAGCAGCGAAAGGAGTTTCTCGAAGGTGGCACCGTAAGGCGGCTGGAACAGCTTGGTGCCGGCAAAGCGCGACTGGATGAACAGCGGCTTCTCCTTGCTGAAGGTACGGAAGCCCCACTCACCGTGGTACGAGCCCATGCCACTGGCGCCGACGCCACCGAAGGGTTGCTCCTCCTGGCCCAGATGCCACAGGCAGTCGTTGATGGTCACACMGCCGGCATGGGTCTCGCGCATCACGTGGTCGCGCGCAGCGCTGTCGGTGCCGAACCAGTACAGCGCCAACGGGCGGTCGCCGCGGTTGATGTGGGCCAGGGCTTCGTCGACCTTGTCGTAGCCGACGATGGGCAGCAGCGGGCCGAAGATTTCTTCCTGCATGACGGTCGCCTCGGCCGGCACGTCCAGCAGCAGGGCCGGCACCAGGCGGCGGTCCTGTTGCGGATCGGGCTGCTCGTCATGGCTGCGCAGCACACGGGCGCCGCGCTCGGCGGCATCGGCAATCAGTCCTTGCAGCCGGGCATGGTGGCGCGGCGTGGCGATGCTGGTGTAGTCGGCATTGCCGGCGATGCGCGGGTACATGCGGCGCATCTCGGCCAGGATCTTCTGGCTCAGCGGCTCGACCAGCTCCTTGGGCACCAGCAGGTAGTCGGGCGCGACGCAGGTCTGGCCGGCGTTGAAGAGCTTGCCGAAGGCCAGGCGCGACGCGGTCAGGTCGAGGTTGCAGCTGCGGTCGACGACGGCCGGCGACTTGCCACCGAGCTCCAGCGTCACCGGCGTCAGGTTCTTGGCCGCGGCCTGGGCCACGTGGCGGCCCACGGCGGTGGAGCCGGTGAAGAAGAGGTGGTCGAAGGGCAGCGTCGTGAAAGCCTTGCCCACTTCGGCGTCACCGGTGATGACCTGCATCTCCTCGGGCTTGAAGTGCTCGGCGACGATGCGCGCCATCAGCTCACTGGTGGCTGGCGTCAGCTCCGAGGGCTTGATCAGCACGCGGTTGCCTGCTGCCAGCGCGGCGACGGCGGGCTCCATCGCCAGGTAGTAGGGGTAGTTCCAGGG
>NZ_JBFULE010000199.1:0-7712 GCF_056400485.1 Roseateles sp. P5_B10 | reverse complement strand
GTCCATGACACCTCCATAACGATGGAAGTGATTCTGGAAATTGCGCCCTCAAAGCCTCGCCAAGATCGAGGCGGGGGGTATCAAGAAAGCATCAAGATTTGCTTATCGCGAGCTGCGTGATGTCGATGCCACGCTCCCGTGCGATGGCTTCCAGCACTGGCAGCAGCGGGCCCAGCTTCTCGTCCAGCGCGTCACGCACCGTGTCGACGACGACCTGGGTGCTGCGCTCGATCTCGATGTGCACCGCATCGCCCACACCCTTGTCGCCAAAGGTCGTCATGCGCAGCGTCTCGGGAATGAGCCACACCTCGAACCAGCCCGACCCGTCGCGCTCGCGCCGGGCCTCGGCCACGGTGAGGCTGCAGCCGTTGACGCCGATGTAACCCTTGGCAAAGACATAACGCATCCACGGCGCGGGCAGCGCGAAGCGGATGACGTGGTTGTTGTCGGGCTTGCGGATCTCGGCAATGCGGGCGGAGACGTCCACATGGCCGGACAGCGGATGGCCGCCGATCTCGACGCCTTCCCGGGCCGCGCGCTCGACGTTCAGGCCAGAGCCCACCATCAGGCCGCCCAGCGTGGTGAGGCTGAGCGTCTGCGCCATCACGTCGAAGCTGGCCACGTCGGAGGCTGGGCGCTCGGTCACGGTCAGGCAGACGCCGTCGCAGGAGACGCTGGCGCCAATAGCCAGCTCCGCGTCGAAGCCCTGCGGGAACTTCAGATGCAGGGTGTGCAGGCCCTCACGGGCTTCGATGGATTCGACGCGGGCGACGCCCTGGACAATGCCTGTGAACATGGAAAACAGGCCTCCAGGGAGGCCTTTTTGAACAGCGTTCGGGCCAGCTTACCAGCTGACCTCACGGTCCGGCGTCGAGCCGATCTTGTGGATGGATTGGTCGGCGCCTTCGAACTCCTGTTCCGCATCCAGCCGCAGGCCGGTGATGCGTTTGATGGCGCCATAGACAACGAAACCGCCGGCCAGCGCCCAGGCCACGCCACCCAGCGTGCCGATCAACTGAGCGCTGAAGGACACGCCGCCGATGCCGCCCAGCGCCTTCTGCCCAAAGACGCCGCAAGCGATGCCGCCCCAGGCGCCGCACAGGCCGTGCAGCGGCCAGACACCCAGCACGTCGTCGATCTTCCAGCGGTTCTGCGTCAGGGTGAAGAACTGCACGAACACCCAGCCGGCGACGCCACCCGTCACCAGCGCGCCCAGCGGGTGCATGACGTCCGAGCCGGCGCAGACGGCCACCAGGCCGGCCAGCGGGCCGTTGTAGGCAAAGCCGGGGTCATTGCGGCCCAGCAGCACGGCCACCAGCGTGCCGCCGGCCATGGCCATCAACGAATTGACGGCGACCAGGCCGGACAGCTTGTCCAGCGTCTGCGCGCTCATCACGTTGAAGCCGAACCAGCCCACCGTCAGCACCCAGGCGCCCAGGGCCAGGAAAGGGATGCTTGACGGCGGGTGGGCGCTCATCGCGCCGTCCTTGCGGTAGCGGTTCAGGCGCGGGCCGAGCAGCAGCACGGCGGCGAGACCTATCCAGCCGCCCACGGCATGCACAACGACGCTGCCGGCGAAGTCATGGAACTCGGCGCCCGTGGCGGCCTTCAGCCAGGCCTGGATGCCGAAGGCCTGGTTCCAGGCCACGCCTTCGAACACCGGGTAGATGAAGCCAACGATGACGCAGGTGGCGGCCAGTTGCGGGCCGAAGCGGGCCCGCTCGGCAATGCCGCCCGACACGATGGCGGGAATGGCCGCCGCGAAAGTCAGCAGGAAGAAGAACTTGACCAGCTCATAGCCGTTCTTCTGCGCCAACTGCTCGGYGCCGACGAAGAAATGGCTGCCGTAGGCGACCAGGTAGCCGACCAGGAAATAGGCCAGCGTGGACACCGCGAAGTCCACCAGGATCTTGACCAGGGCATTGACCTGGTTCTTCTTGCGCACGGTGCCCAGTTCGAGGAAGGCAAAGCCCGCATGCATGGCGAGCACCATGATGGCGCCCAGAAGGATGAAGAGCGCGTCTGCGCCCTGCTTGATCGATGACTCCAACGCTGCCTCCGGCCGGCGGCTCCAGACTTGGGCGACATGCACCAATCCGAACCAAACCGCACCGAAATTGCAAATTCAATGCCCGCCTTTAAGGCGTGAATTTGCGGCCAGAGAGCAGCGCAAGCAATCGTTCAGCTCTTCTTTGGTGCATTCAATGCACTCTTCTCGAACGATTCCGCACCAAATCCGAGCGTCCAGTGGCCGTCCGGCCAGCGCACGACGGGCCGCTTGATGACGCTAGGCTCGGTCAGCATCAGCGCCGCGGCCGACGCGTCGTCAGTGACGGCGGCCTTGGCGGCGTCGTCCAGCTTGCGCCAGGTGTTACCGGCGCGGTTGACGATCCTGTCGCGGCCAAAGGCCTTGATCCAGGTCGGCAGCAGCTCGGCCGGTACGCCCTGTTTCTTGAAGTCATGGAAAGCGACTTCCAGGCCTTGTTCGGCCAGCCAGGAGCGCGCCTTCTTGACGGTGTCGCAGTTGGGAATGCCATAGACGGTGATCATGGGCGCCAACTTACCATGGCTCCATGATCGACTGGCTTGACGAAGCTTCCCTCGACTTTCCACCCAGCTCGCGGGCGCTGGGCCCTGGCACCGATGCCCCCGGCCTGCTTGCCGCCGGCGGCACCCTGGACCCCGAGCGCCTGGAAGCGGCCTACCGGCGCGGCATCTTCCCCTGGTACGGCCCCGGCCAGCCGCCGCTGTGGTGGGCGCCCGACCCGCGCATGGTGCTGCAGACGGCCGACTTCAAGTTGTCACGCTCGCTGCGCAAGACGGTGGCACGCTTCGCCTCCACGCCCGGCTGTGRGATCCGCGTCGACTTTGATCGCGCCACCGTGCTGCGTGCCTGCGCCAGCGCGCCGCGCGAGGGTCAGTCAGGCACCTGGATCGTGCCCGAACTGCAGGCTGCCTATCTCGCCTGGCCGGCCATGCACAGCATCGAGACCTGGATGGACGGCGAACTCGCCGGCGGCCTGTACGGCGTCAACCTGGGGCGCATGTTCTATGGCGAATCCATGTTCATGCGCCGCACCGACGCCTCCAAGATCGCCCTTTGCGCCCTGATCTGCCTGTGCCGCCAGTTCGGCATCCCCTGGATCGACTGCCAGCAGAACACCCCCCACCTGGCCTCGCTGGGTGCGGCAGAAGTCCCACGGGCAGCCTTCGAGGACCACCTCGCCACCCACGTGGGTGGACCTACGCCCGGCCCCTGGACCTATCATCCGGACTACTGGCACAGGCTTCTGACCTCGACGTGACCCATCCAAAAGAACTGCCGCTCGCGCAGATCCAGTTCTATGCCACGGCCGCCTACCCGTGCAGCTATGTGGCGGGCCGCCAGGCGCGTTCCCAGGTCGCCACGCCCAGCCACCTGATCCACGCCGACGCCTATTCCAACCTGGTTGCCGCAGGTTTTCGCCGCAGCGGGCTCTTCACCTACCGCCCCTATTGCGACCAATGCCGTGCCTGCATCGCGCTGCGCGTGCCGGTGGCCAGCTTCGAGGCCACTCGCAGTCAGAAGCGGGCCTGGAAGGCCCATCGTCATCTGCAAGCCAAGGTCATGCGCCTGGGCTATTCGCCCGAGCACTACGCCCTGTACCTGCGCTACCAGGCCGGCCGGCACTCTGGCGGCGGCATGGACCATGACAGCGTCGACCAGTACACCCAGTTCCTGCTGCAGTCGCGCATCAACTCGCGCCTCGTGGAGTTCCGCGAGACGATGTCTGACGGCAGCACACCGCTGCGCATGGTGTCCATCCTGGACATCCTCAACGACGGCCTGTCGGCGGTCTACACCTTCTACGACCCGGACGTGCCGGGCAGCTTCGGCACCTATGGCGTGCTGTGGCAGATCCAGCAGGCCAAGGAGCTCAAGCTCAGCCACCTCTACCTGGGCTACTGGATCGAGGAGAGCCCGAAGATGGCCTACAAGGCGGGGTTCAGGCCCCACCAGATCCTGAAGAACGGCGTCTGGGAGGACGTCGCTTGCGAACCAAAACAATGACCTGCAGCGTCGGGAAGTCCTAGGCTGATTTCGCAGGTGCGGCTCCTGGCCCAGGCAGCGGCCCGAATCGCAAGCAGGTCGCTGTCCAAGTCGACGTGATTACCCACAGATTCCAGACGTGACGATGGTGGCGGCTCACTGCTTTGTCTTGCCCGCGCCATGCGGCGCCAAGCTTCAGTCACCGCCGAACATCTCGCAGATCACGCCACGGAGCCATTGGTTGGCCGGCGCACGGTGGGCTTGGGCATGCCAGAAGACGTTGATCGCAATGTCCGGCAGCTTGACTGGATGCGGCAGGTAGCTGAGGTTGAAAGGGCCGGTCAGTTGCTGCGCCAACCGCTCCGGCACGGTGGCCACGAGGTCGGAATCCTGCAGGATGTGCCCGACGCTGACGAAGTGCGGCACAGAGAGCCGCACCGTGCGGTTGATGCCCGCCCGGCGTATCAGTTCGTCGACCTTGCCATGGCCCGTGCCGGCCGAGACGATGACGAGGTGCTCGGCGTTGCGGAAGTCGTTGAGCGTGAGCTTGCGTTTCTCCACCGCGTGCCCACGCCGGAACAGGCAGACGTAGCGCTGGCTGAAGAGGCGCCGCTGGAAGAAGCCGGCCTTGAGCATGGGCAGCAGGCCGATGGCGAGRTCGACGCGGCCGGCCTCCATGTCGTCCCGGAGGTTCACGGCGGTGTTGCGAACCGTGTTCAAGGTGATGCCGGGGGCTTCCCGGCTGAGGCGCTCCATCAGGCGAGGCAGAAAGACGATCTCGCCGATGTCGGTCATGCCGATGGTCATGGCGCGCTGCACCTGGGCGGGGTCGAACTCCACGCGCTGGTTGATGCCGCTGTGAATCATCGAGAGCGCGTAGCCGATGGGCTCCGCCAGCTGCTCGGCAAACGGTGTGGGCATCATGCCCTTGGGCGTTCGCACGAAAAGCTCGTCACCGAACTGCTTGCGCAGCTTGGCCAGCGTGTTGCTGACGGCCGGCTGCGTGAGCTCCATCAGCTCCGCCACCCTGGACACCCGGCGTTCCGCCATCAAGTGGTGGAACAGCACGAGTTGGTTGAGATCGATGTCTCCGAGCTCCATGCGTCGTCTCCGCCGTCACATCATTCCTGGTGATGTGATCTATTCATCAGATTCTATTGGCTGAGGTCACCGAAGTGGACAACATGCMGCCAATCGCAAACGACTTGGCCGGCAAGCTGCATGGAAGTCCTCATCCAACCACTGAATCGCGTCATCCATGTCGAGCCTGGCGCGAATCTGCTGGAGGCATTGCAGGCGGCTCAGGTGCCGATGTCCTACTCGTGCATGGCCGGCCGATGCGGCACCTGTCGCTGCAAGCTGCTTGAGGGCGACGTGCTTGAGGGGGGTAAAGAGCAGCAGCGCCCCTTGGATGGAGCCGACAGCTACGTGCTGGCGTGCCGGACCTATCTGACCGAACCCTGTGTGATCGAGATCCCGGAGCCGGACGAGATCGTGGTGCACCCGGCGCGCATCCTGAAAGCCACGGTCACGGCAGTCGAGGACATGACGCATGACATCAAGCGCGTGGTCCTGAAGCCGGCCAAGCCGTTGGCGTTCTCGCCAGGGCAATACGCTCAACTGCAGTTCACGCCGGAACATGCCAGGCCCTATTCAATGGCAGGCATTCCGCTCGAGGGCGGCGATCTTGAGTTTCATGTGCGCGTCGTGCCCGACGGGCGCGTCAGCGGCTACATCGCCCGTCAGTTGAAGGTTGGCGACGCCGTGCGCGTCAGCGGGCCGCTGGGGTCGGCCTACCTGCGCCGCAAGCACGACGGGCCGATGCTCTGCATCGCGGGAGGCACGGGTCTGGCACCGGTGCTGTCCATCCTGCGCGGTGCGGTTGCCGAAGGCATGCGCAACCCCATCCATTTGTACTTCGGGGTGCGCTCGCCACGGGACGTCTACGGCCTGTCCTGGCTGAAGGAACTGGCCCGCGATCACGCCGGCCTGAAGCTCAACGTCGTCGTCGCCTCGGGCGGCGATCCCAAGCTGCACCGCTGTGGCCTGGTCACCGATGTCATCGATCAAGACCTCGGCGACCTGCGCGGTTGGCGCGCTTACCTGTGCGGCTCACCACCGATGGTGGAAGCGGCCTCGCTGATGGTGCATCGCAAGGGCATCGAGCCCGAGCGCATCCATGCCGATGCCTTCTACACCCAAGGAACCTGAGGAGACCCCTTATGCATGCTGCTGCCTTGAGCGCCGAGCAGCGGGCCGCGCGCGCGACCTTCTACGAACGAATCGGCACCCAGAACATGACGCCGCTGTGGGAGGTACTCGGCGCGCTGGTGCCGCCGCAGCCCCGCTCGCCTTTGCAGGCAGCGCTGTGGCGCTATGCGGAGCTGCGCGAGCAGGTGATGGAGGCTGGCCGGCTCATCACCGCCGAGGAAGCCGAGCGCCGCGTGCTGATCCTGGAGAACCCGGCGCTGCGGGGCCATTCGTCGATCACGCAGTCGCTGTACGCGGGCCTGCAGCTGATCCTTCCTGGCGAGGTCGCACCCGCGCATCGGCACACCCAGTCGGCATTGCGCCTGGTGCTCGATGGCGAAGGCGCCTACACCGCGGTCGACGGCGAGCGCACGACGATGCGCCGCGGCGACTTCATCATCACCCCGGCCTGGACCTTCCACGACCACGGCAACCTCGGCACCGATCCGGTCGTGTGGCTGGACGGGCTGGACATCCCCATCGTCCGCTTTCTTGACGCCGGCTTCTCCGAGAAGAGCCAGGACGCGAGCCAGCAGCTGCGCCGCCCCGAAGGCGATGCCCTGGCGCGCTACGGCGCCAACATGCTGCCGGTGGACTACCAGCCGCGGCCGGCCGAGCCGACCCGCGTCTTCGTCTACCCGTTCGAACGCACCCGTGCCGCGCTTCAGGGCGTGTCGCGCGGCGACGTCGACCCGCACCTGGGCCACAAGCTGCGCTACGTGAACCCGGCGACGGGGGCCTCACCCATGCCCACCATAGGCGCCTTTGCGCAATGGCTGCCGGCCGGCTTCGAAACCCATACCTATCGCAGCACCGACAGCACCGTCTACGTCTGCCTGGAAGGCGGCGGCGAGGCGCGCATCGGCGACCTCACGCTGCGGGTGCAGGAGAACGATGTCTTCGTCGTGCCGTCCTGGCACGCATTGCAGCTGCGCGCGGACCGCGACAGCCTGCTGTTCAGCTTTTCTGACCGCCCCGTGCAACAGGCGCTCGGCCTGTTTCGCGAACAACGCCAATGAACCCCTGATCCATGGACTCCCACATGAAGCTCGCCCTCCAAGCCCCACCGCTGCACACCCTCGCCATCGCCAACAGCGACGAGCGCGTTGCCGTGAATCGCGTCTTCTGCGTCGGCCGCAACTACGCCGCGCATGCCCGCGAGATGGGCAAGGACCCGGACCGCGAAGCGCCGTTCTTCTTCATGAAGCCGGCAAGCGCCGTCGTCGACGCGGCCGCGCCGGTGAGCCTGCCCTATCCGCCGCACACCAAGAACTACCACCACGAGATCGAACTCGTCGTGGTGCTGGGCAAGGGCGGGCGCAACATCCCGGTCGAACAGGCGCTCGACCATGTCTACGGCTATGCCGTCGGCCTGGACATGACGCGCCGCGACCTGCAGCTCGAAGCCCGCGACAAGGGCCGGCCCTGGGAG
>NZ_JBFULE010000198.1:0-7754 GCF_056400485.1 Roseateles sp. P5_B10 | reverse complement strand
CCCTTGCACAACCACAGCACGCGCTGCGTTGGCGGCAGGGCGGCGAGGGTTTCGCGCAGGCCGGACATCGGCGTCGCGACGATGGTCAGCCCGTCGGCGGCGTGCGCAATGGCTGCGGCACGGTCGCCGGTCAGGCCTAGCGCGGCGGGCAGTTCGCCGTCGGGCAGATAGGCCGCGTTGCGGCGGCTCGCCCGCATTTGTCCGATGGCAGTTGCGTCACGGCCCCACAGGCTCACATCATGGCCGGCGTTGGCCGCCTGGATGGCCAGGGCCGTGCCCCAGGCACCGGCGCCGAGAACGCTGATCTTCATCGTCGTCATGCGCAGAAGTGTCACCCAAGTAAAACGCCCCGCACGAGGCGGGGCGTCATCACGAGGCGAGCCTCGATGCTCAGTTGACGGCCTGGCCGCCCTGGGCTTCGCGCTGGGCCTGCTGGGCCTCGAACATGGCCTGGAAGTTCACTTCCGTCAGCAGCACCGGCGGGAAGCCGGCGCGGGTGCAGACGTCGGACACGATGGCGCGCAGATAGGGGTAGACCATCTGCGGGCAGACGATGCCCAGGATGCCTTCGAGCTGGTCCTGCGGCACATTGCGGATCTCGAAGATGCCGGCCTGCTTGGCTTCGACCAGGAACAGCGTCTTGTCGCCGACCTTGGTGTTGACCGTGGCCGTCACGCAGACCTCGAAGATACCGTCGGTGACGTTCTCGGCCGACAGCGTCAGGTTGATGTCGACCTGGGGCTGTTGCTGCTCCAGCAGGATGTGCGGCGCGTTGGGCTGCTCCAGCGACAGATCCTTCAGGTACATGCGCTGGATCTGGAACACGGGGGTGCCTTCGGGGGCGGCTTGGATCTCGTCGGCCATGGAATTCTTTCTAGCGAAGCGTCAAACAAAAGCCCGCAGGCGGCGCGCTGCGGGCGGTGGCTGGATTATGGGCGAGGCCTCGTGACAAGCCGATCGGGCTTGCCCGGTGTTGAAATCAGTCAAGAACGCCCAAAGCGACCCTTCAGGCCGCTTGGAGCAAGGGCAGCAATCCGCCCTTCTGGTCGAGGGCGATGAGGTCATCGCACCCCCCGACATGGGTGTCGCCGATGAAGATCTGCGGCACGGTGCGGCGGCCCGTCCTGGCCATCATCTCCTGGCGTTCGCCCGGGTTGAGGTCGACGCGGACCTCGTCGATCTGCTCGACGCCGCGTTGCTTGAGCAGCATCTTGGCGCGCACGCAGAACGGACAGACCAGGGTGGTGTACATCTTGACGGCAGCCATCTCAATCTCCTTCAGCCGCAAATCTGCCTACGCAGATTTCTGCCCAATGAAAGGCAGAAAAAGTCGGTTGGGCGAAAAACCGCTCACGCGCTTTTTTCCACCGGCAAATTCGCCTCCCGCCAGGCCTTGAGGCCGCCGGCCAGCACCTGGGCCTTGTCATAGCCCAGCTTGCGCAGCATGCCCGCGGCGCGGCCGGCGCGTGCGCCGGTCGGGCACACCAACACCAGCGGCAGGGCCTTGTTGGACGGCAAGGACTTGTGGCCCTCGATCTGGCCAAAGGGGATGTTGCGCGCGCCGACGGCATGGCCCTTGGCAAACTCTTCGGGCTCGCTGACATCGATCAGCACGCCCTTCTCGCGGTTGATCAGTTGCACCGCCTGGGCGGGGGCGAGGCCGCCGCCCTGTGCACCCGACATCAGCATGGGCCAGAGCAACAGGCCACCGGACACAAGTGCGGCGACGAGCAGAAACCAGTTCTCGATCAGGAAGTTCAAGCAAGCATCCCGTGTAATTCAACGAAGCCGGCGATTATCGCTGGGTCGGATAATCCGCCGCTTCCCACCACCTCAGCGCGCCTTGCCCCATGTACAAGCTCGTCCTCATCCGCCACGGCGAATCGACCTGGAACCTGGAAAACCGCTTTACCGGCTGGACCGACGTGGACCTGACGCCCACCGGTGTCGAGCAGGCCAAGACGGCCGGCCGGCTGCTGAAGGAAGCGGGCTATGACTTCGACATCGCCTACACCTCGGTGCTCAAGCGCGCCGTGTGGACGCTGTGGCACGCCCTGGACCAGATGGACCGCACCTGGCTGCCGGTGCGCCACGCCTGGCRCCTCAACGAGCGCCATTACGGCGGCCTGCAGGGCCTGAACAAGGCCGACATGGCCAAGCAGTACGGCGACGAGCAGGTGCTGATCTGGCGCCGCAGCTACGACACACCGCCGCCGGCGCTGGAAGCGACCGACCCACGCAGCGAACGCAGCGACCCTCGCTACCGCGGCCTGGACGCCGAGGACATTCCGCTGACGGAATGCCTGAAGGACACGGTCGCCCGCGTGCTGCCGTTCTGGAACGAGACCGTCGCGCCCGCCATCAAGGGCGGCCAGCGCGTGCTCATCGCCGCCCATGGCAACAGCATCCGCGCGTTGGTGAAGTACCTCGACAACATCGCCGACGACGCCATCGTTGGCGTCAACATCCCCAACGGCATCCCGCTGGTCTATGAGCTGGACGAGAACCTGAAGCCGATCAAGAGCTACTACCTGGGCGACGCCGAAGCCGCCGCCAAGGCGGCTGCCGCCGTGGCCAATCAGGGCAAGGCCTGATCCACCTCGGCCAGCACCTCCTCCACGCTGGCCCAGCCGGGCCAGTACTGAAGCAGCTTGACCGTCGGCCCCCACGGCGCCCAGACCGCGGGATCGGCCGGCCCCCAGGGGGTGAGCAGCCGTGCGCCGACGCCGGCGGCGATGTGGCCCGGCCCGGTGTCGTTGGAGACGACGATGCCGGCCATCTGCAGCAACGCGGCGTAGATGCCCAGGCCCACGCCTTCGAACCGCACCACGTCGGGGTAGAGCTGGCGGGCCCCCTCCAGTTCGGTCGGTCCCGGCACCATCACGATGCGGCGCCCCGCCGCATCCAGGCGGCGCACGAATTCCGGGAAGGCCGGCCAGGTGCGGTCCAGGAACTCGGTTTTCCCGTTGGCGAACGGGCAGATCATCACGTAGCGCCCCGGCGCGATGCCTTGCCCCGCCAGCAGAGCGGCGGCCCGCTCCCGCTGGGCCTCGCTGACCTGCAGGCCGATGACCGGCGGAGGCGGCTCGTCGATGCCGAGGAAGTCGCAGGCCAGTTCCCAGTATTCGACCAGCGTGTGCCGCCCCGGGCGCCGCGGGTGACCACGGCGCATCAGCCAGGTGCGCCCCTCCACCGCATGGCCCTCGGCGCGCAGGCCGGCCAGTCGCGCGTCCAGCGCCGCTGAAAACGCGTAGGGAAAGAGCAGCGTATTGGAGCGCCGGTCGAATCCGGGGTCTTGCGCACGCAGCTGCCGCCGCAGCGCGCGCAACTGCGCCACGCGCTCGCCGAGCCTCTCGGGCCGCACATGGACGCGCCAGCCTTCCGTCTCCAACAACCCGCGTGCCCAGCTCTTGCCGACCAGTTCAAGGCGATAGCCGTGGCTTTGCAGCAGCCGCAGCGCCGGAATGCTCAAAACCGTGTCGCCAACGAAGTTGCGCAGACGGACGATCAACGGTCGGGCTTCTATCATCAGCAATTCTTTACAAGTGACGCGGGATTCTCCCTGCGCAGGCCCGTTCTCCATGCCCGAGATCACCCTGCCCTCCTCAGCCAAAGTGATCGCCAGCCATGACGCCGCCCTGGTAGCGGAGTCGCAGTGATCCCGCCACGCTTCGCAGCCAATCTCGATTGGCTCTATACCGAGCACGCCTATCTCGACCGGCCGGCGGTGGCACGGGCCGACGGCTTTGCCGCCGTCGAGCTGCAGCAGCCGCATCTGCATGACCGCCCACCGCTGACGGCCGCGCTGGCGGGGCTGAAGGTCGTCCTCATCAACGCCCCTGCCGGCGACTGGGCCGTCGGCGAGCGCGGCTTCACCGCCCTGCCCGGCCGCGAGGCCGAGTTTCGCGACGCGACGCTGCGCGGCCTGGACTTGGCCGACCGCCTTGGCGCGGCCCGCGTGCATCTGCTGTCAGGCTTGGCCGAGGACACGCCCGAGCACCGCTCGACCTGGCTGGCCAACCTCGGCTGGGCCGCCGAGCAGTCCCCCCTGCCCCTGGTCGTCGAGCCCATCAACCGCCGCGACATGCCCGGCTATTTCCWGCATCGCCAGGCCCAGGCGCTGGAGCTGCTGGCGGCGCTGGACACGCCACGCGTGCAACTGCAACTCGACCTCTACCATTGCCGCGTCGCTGAAGGTGAATCACTGACACATCTGGCGCGCGCGCTGGACCTCGGCGTGCTGGGCCATGTGCAGGTCGCCGGCGTTGCCGGGCGGCATGAGCCCGAGGCCGGTGAATTCGCAGCGGAGCTGGCCCTGCTGAACGCGCGTGGCTGGCAAGGCGTTGTCGGCCTGGAATACCGGCCCCGTGGCAATACGTCGGCCGGCCTGGCCTGGCTCAGCCCAGCTTCGCGCTGATCACGCCGCGCAGCATCGCACCAAGGGCGCGACGGTCCTGGCCGGTCGCCATCACGCTGGGCAGGATCTGCACATCAATGCCCAGCCCCTTGGCCGAAGCAATGCGCCACAGGCTCTCAACCAACGTCGTGTCGCCGATGAAGCGCGCCGACGAGCTGAAGCGCTCGCCGGGCTCGTGCCACCGCAGCACGACGGGCAGCACCGGGGCATCGACCGACACCGCCGCCTGCAGCAGGTTGGCGTGGAAGGGCAGCATCTCGGGCCCGGCGCCCGTGGTGCCTTCCGGGAAGACGGCGACACAGTCGCCCGCCTGCAGGGCTGCGGCCGTCTGGTGCACGACACGCAGCGCATCGCGCTTGCTGGCGCGCTCGATGAAGAGCGTGCCGGCGCCTTCGACGAGGGCGCCGACCACCGGCCAGTGCCTCACGTCCGCCTTGGACACGAAGCGCGCCTGCGGCAGCACCGCGTGGACGCCGGCGATGTCCAGCCAGGAGATGTGGTTGGCCACCATGAGATGACCCGTCGGCAAGGCCTGGCCCTGAGACTTCAGCGCGATGCCGAGGATGCGCAGCGTCTTGAGCGACCACCACTGGATCAGCCCATGCCGCTCGGACGCCGTCAGCAGCTCGAAGCGGCGCTTGACGATCCACAGGCCGTGCAGCACATGCGGCACAAGGCGCGTGAGGCGCCAGGTGGCGATCAGGGATCTCATTCAGCCTCCCGCCGGGCCGCCCCTAGGGAGGCTGCACCCCCTCGGGGGGCAGCGTGCGAAGCGCGCGTGGGGGCCGTCATCCTTCGTAGGCGACGTGGCCGGCGACAAGGGTGCAACGCACGCGCGCGGGCAGCTCGAAACCGCTGGAGGCGAAGGCAAACGGCGTGTGCTTGCCCTGGCTGGCCAGGGCGTCGGGCGTGACGGACCAGCTCGCCGCCGCGTCGAACACGCAGACATCGGCGACGCCACCTTCCACCAGGCGACCGGCGCTGGCGGACAAAGAGCCGAGTGCGCTGCCCAGCACCCGCACCGGTTCGGCCGTCACGACAGCCAGCGCACGCTGCAGCGGCAGCTTGGAATCCTGGGCCCAGCGCAGCGCCAGGCTCAGCAGCAGCTCCAGGCCCGTCGCGCCCGGCGTGGCCTCGGCAAAGGGCACAGCCTTCTCGTCGGTCGTCACGGGCATGTGGTCGGACACCAGCGCGTCAATCGCTCCATCGGCGAGGCCCGCGCGCAGCGCATCGCGGTCACGGCCCTGGCGCAGCGGCGGCGTCAGGCGCATGGCCGAATCGAAGTAGCCGATGTCGACGTCACTGAGGTGCAGCGAATTGATGGACACATCCGCCGTGACAGGCAGGCCCTCGCGCTTGGCCGCGCGCACCAGCTCGACGCCGGCGGCGCTGGACAGGCGGCAGACATGCACCCGGGCGCCCGTGGCGCGTACCAATTCAAAAATGGTGTGCAGCGCCACTGTCTCGGCGCTGACGGGCACGCCGGACAGCCCCAGCCGCGTCGCGACCGAACCGCTGGCCGCGACGCCACCGCCGAGATAGGCGTCCTGCGGGCGCAGCCAGACCGTGTAGCCATAGGTGGCGGCGTATTGAAGCGCGCGGCTCAGCACCAGCGTGTCCTTGATCGGCACCTCGGCCTGCGAGAAGCCGATGCAGCCAGCCTCGGTCAGCTCGGCCATCTCGGTGAGTGCCGTGCCGTTCAACTGGCGCGTCAGCGCGCCAAGTGGGAACAGGCGGCAGCGACTGAGCTTGCGGGCGCGGAACTTCAGCATCTCCACCAGGCCGGGCTCGTCCAGCACCGGGTCGGTGTCGGGCGGGCAGACCAGGCTGGTCACGCCACCAGCGGCCGCTGCGGCGAGTTCGCTTTCGAGCAGGCCTTCATGCTCGTGGCCGGGCTCGCGCAGCCGGGCGCACAGGTCGACGAGGCCGGGCGCGACGATGAGGCCGCTCGCGTCCACGGTGCGGTCGGCAACGAAGTCGCCCACATCCCCCAGGTGCACGATACGGCCATTGGCGATGGCGACGTCGCCGATGCGGTCGAGACTGGATGCCGGGTCGATCAGCCGGCCGCCTTTGATCAGGATCTTCATGCTCATGCCTCGTTGCCAGCCAGGATGGCCATGACGGCCATGCGCACCGCGATGCCGAAGGTGACCTGCGGCAGGATGACGCTGCTCTTGCCGTCGGCCACTTCGGACGCGATCTCGACGCCGCGGTTGATCGGCCCCGGGTGCATGACGATGGCGTCGGGCTTGGCCAGGCGCAACTTGTCGGGCGTCAGGCCGAAGTGCTTGAAGAACTCGCCGCTGCTGGGCAGCATGCCGCCGTTCATGCGCTCGTTCTGCAGGCGCAGCATGATGATGACGTCGGCGTCCTTCACACCTTCGGCCATGTCGTGGCAGACGCGCACGCCCATGTCGCGCAGGTCGCCGGGGACCAGGGTCTTGGGGCCCACCGCGCGGATCTCCGGTACGCCCAGGATGTTGAGCGCGTGGATGTCGCTGCGAGCGACGCGCGAGTGAACGATGTCGCCGACTATGGATACGGTCAGGTTGCGGAAGTCTTTCTTGAAGTGCCGGATCGTGTACATGTCCAGCAGCCCTTGAGTCGGGTGGGCGTGGCGGCCGTCGCCGGCGTTGACAACGTGCACGTGCGGCGCGCAATGCTGGGCGATCAGGTGGGGCGCGCCGCTCTCGCTGTGGCGCACGACGAACATGTCGGCGTGCATGGCGCTGAGGTTGGCCACCGTGTCCAGCAGCGTCTCGCCCTTGGCCGTGGAGCTGCGCGCGATGTCCAGGTTGATGACGTCGGCCGACAGGCGCTTGGCGGCGATCTCGAAGGTGGTGCGGGTGCGGGTGCTGTTCTCGAAGAACAGGTTGAACACCGACTTGCCGCGCAGCAGCGGCACCTTCTTGACCTCACGGTCGTTGACCGAGAGGAAGCTGCCCGCGGTGTCCAGGATCTGCTCCATGACCGCACGCGGCAGGCCTTCGGTGGACAGCAGGTGGATCAGCTCGCCGTGCTTGTTGAGCTGGGGGTTGCGTTTGGAAAGCATCACTTCACCTCAAAGGCAAATCGGCCCCCATCGGCGCGCGCGAGGCGCAGGCTCTGGTCTGCGGCGAGCGTGACGCGGGCCGCAGAGAACGCCGGCTCGATCGGCAGCTGCCGCCCGCCGCGGTCCACCAGCACCGCCAGCTGCACGCTCGCCGGGCGGCCGAAGTCGAACAGCTCGTTGAGCACGGCCCGCGTCGTGCGGCCGGTGTAGAGCACGTCGTCGATGAGCAGGATGTCGCGGCCGTTGACGTCGAAGGGCAGCGAGGTGTGGTCGGCCTTGGCC
>NZ_JBFULE010000197.1:0-7785 GCF_056400485.1 Roseateles sp. P5_B10 | reverse complement strand
GGCCAGCTCAACGCGGGCAGGCCCCGCTGACGGCAGGACGGGCAAGAGCTCTTCTTGCAAGGCTTGAATCGCCATACTCCGTCCCTATAATGCGTGTCTGCTAGCACTCAACACATTCGAGTGCTAACGAAATGGGCCGATTCCGCGGCCCCGTTTTTTTCGGCGAGCCGCGATTGCCGCGGCCGCTCCGGTTCCAACTCTCAAGGAGATTCCATGAAGCTGCGCCCCCTGCACGATCGCGTGATCGTTCGCCGTCTGGAGCAAGAAACCAAGACCGCCTCGGGCATCGTCATCCCCGACAACGCCGCTGAGAAGCCTGATCAAGGTGAAGTCCTGGCCGTCGGCCCGGGCAAGCGCAATGACAAGGGTGAGTTCGTGGCCCTGAACGTCGTCGTCGGCGACCGCGTGCTGTTTGGCAAGTATTCCGGCCAGACCGTCAAGGTCGACGGTGACGAGCTGCTGGTCATGCGCGAGGAAGACCTCTTCGCCGTGGTTCAAAAGTGATGACACGGGGACGGCCCGTCACCCCGTGACGCGTGTCCTCGCTGATCGTGAGTCGAAATAAATCGACTCTGACCCCAATTTAAGTATTCGGAGAATCAAATGGCAGCAAAAGACGTGATCTTTGGCGGCGAGGCTCGTGCCCGCATGGTTGAAGGCGTGAACATTTTGGCCAACGCGGTCAAGGTGACCCTGGGGCCCAAGGGCCGCAATGTCGTGCTCGAGCGCTCGTTCGGCGCCCCGACCGTGACCAAGGACGGCGTGTCCGTGGCCAAGGAAATCGAGCTGAAGGACAAGCTGCAGAACATGGGCGCGCAGATGGTCAAGGAAGTCGCTTCCAAGACGTCTGACAACGCCGGTGACGGCACCACCACCGCGACTGTCCTGGCTCAAGCCATCGTTCGCGAAGGCATGAAGTACGTGGCCGCCGGCATGAACCCGATGGACCTGAAGCGCGGCATCGACAAGGCGGTCACCGCCCTGGTCGCCGAGCTGAAGAAGGCCTCCAAGGCCACCACCACCTCCAAGGAAATCGCGCAAGTCGGCACGATCTCCGCCAACAGCGACCACGAAGTGGGCCGCATCATTGCCGAGGCGATGGACAAGGTTGGCAAGGAAGGCGTCATCACCGTCGAAGACGGCAAGAGCCTGGACAGCGAACTCGACGTCGTCGAAGGCATGCAGTTCGAYCGCGGCTACCTGTCGCCCTACTTCATCAACAACCCGGAAAAGCAAGCCGCGCTGTTGGACAACCCGTTCGTGCTGCTGTACGACAAGAAGATCAGCAACATCCGCGATCTGCTGCCGACGCTGGAACAAGTCGCCAAGTCGGGCCGCCCGCTGCTGATCATCTCGGAAGACGTGGACGGCGAAGCGCTGGCCACGCTGGTGGTCAACACCATCCGCGGCATCCTGAAGGTCGTCGCCGTCAAGGCGCCTGGCTTCGGCGACCGCCGCAAGGCCATGCTGGAAGACATCGCCATCCTGACGGGCGGCAAGGTCATCGCCGAAGAAGTCGGCCTGACGCTCGAGAAGGTCACGCTGGCCGACCTGGGCCAGGCCAAGCGCGTTGAAGTGGGCAAGGAAAACACCACCATCATCGACGGCGCCGGCGCTGCGGGCGACATCGAAGCCCGCGTCAAGCAAGTGCGCATCCAGATCGAGGAAGCCACCAGCGACTACGACCGCGAAAAGCTGCAAGAGCGCGTGGCCAAGCTGGCCGGCGGTGTTGCCGTCATCAAGGTCGGTGCTGCCACCGAAGTCGAGATGAAGGAAAAGAAGGCCCGTGTCGAAGACGCGCTGCACGCCACGCGCGCAGCCGTTGAAGAAGGCATCGTGGCTGGTGGCGGCGTCGCGCTGCTGCGCGCCAAGCAAGCCGCTGGCGCCATCAAGGGCGACAACGCTGATCAAGACGCCGGCATCAAGCTGGTCCTGCGCGCCATCGAAGCACCGCTGCGCGAGATCGTCTACAACGCCGGTGGCGAAGCCTCCGTCGTCGTCAACGCCGTGCTGGCCGGTTCGGGCAACTACGGCTTCAACGCCGCCAACGACACCTATGGCGACATGATCGAAATGGGCATCCTGGATCCGACCAAGGTGACGCGCACTGCCCTGCAGAACGCCGCATCCGTCGCGTCGCTGATGCTGACGACCGAAGCCATGGTCGCCGAGTCCCCCAAGGACGAAGCAGCCGGTGGCGGCATGCCTGGTGGCATGGGCGGCATGGGTGGCATGGGCGGTATGGATATGTAAGACCTTGCGGGACAGACCTGGCGGGCGTACTCGCCCGACAGCTCTGTCCCCAACTGATCAAGCATTCAGGAAGGGGCTGCGCGAGCAGCCCCTTTTCTTTTGTGCCTGAGGTTCTCAGTCGCTGGCGCGGGCGGCTGAGCGCGCGAACGTATAGGTCAGCCCGATGCCGATGCTCGCGCCCGTGGTCTGGCGCACAAGCCGACTGTCGCGATTGGCGGCCCCAGCCACGCTGTCGACACGTCCGATGGCAAACAGACGCACATCCGGCGTCAGCTGGTGCGACACCCCGCCCTTGAGCCGCCAGGCAATCAAGCCGGCGCGAGCCGCATAGGCCGGCCGATCCGCCAGCGCCTCGTTCGGCGCGACGGTGTAATAGGTCGCCCCGAGGCGACGGTCGCCGAACAGCACTCCCGCACTGACGCCATAACTCCAGCCCGCCCTGGCGCGGTGCTCCAGAGCCAGCTCCGGCTCCAGGCTCATGCCGCGATGCCGGCGCAGGTCGCTCGCCTCGAACACGCCGCGCAGCGGCAGCTCGAAAGTCAGGCTGTCAGCGGCTTTGCGGCCGTTCAGATACCAGCGACCGACGGGCCCGAACTCCACCAGCGAACGCAGCCGCGGCATGCCCTCGCGCGCCCGCAGCTCCTTACCGCCAGCACTCAGCGAGCCCGCGAAGGACACATCCAGCTCGAAGCTCTCGGTGCGCACCGCCCGCAACCCCGCGCCCGCGTCATCGGCCCGCAGCACCTTGCCGCGGTAGATGACGTAGGGCAGCACCGGCGTGCGCGTGACCTGCTGGTCCGCTCCCGGATAGGCCTGCTGCGACAGCGCGCCGGCGGCCGCACCGAGCTCCCACAGCGGCAGTTCGGAGGGCTTGGTCGCGGCGTCATCGGCATGCACGAGGGTGGCCGCACAGGCCAGGCTGAAACCGAGGAGGCATTTCATGGGCGAGAGGTGGATGGCGACGGCGCGCATCATGCCTGCACCTGCGCCACCCAGCCCGCTGCGAAGCGCTCGGCGTCACCCAGGGGGCTGACTGCCATGCGCTCACGCAGCCCGGCGCGCAGCGCCGCCAGGCCCGCGCGATCAGCGGCCCAGCGTACCGCCAGGCGCACATAGTCCTCCTCGTCCGACGCCACCCAGTCTTGCGCCAGCCCCAGCGCCTGCATGAAGCTCAAACCCTGGCGCGAGATCGGCGTCGGCCCGGGCAGGGTGAGCACCGGCACGCCCATCCAGAGCCCGTCCAGCGTCGTCATGCCGCCGCTGTGCGGGAAGGGGTCGAGGGCAATATCGATGCGCCCGAAGTCGGCGAGATAGTCGGCCAGCGGCCCCGGCCCCTGCAGGTCCAGCCGTGCCGCGTCACCCGGCCAGCGGCCAAGCAGGGCCGTGCGCTCCGCCTCGTGCTGCAGACCGGGCGCCTTCAGCAGCAGCCGGCTGTCGGGCACCGCCTCCAGCACGCGCGCCCACAGCGCCAGCACTTCGTCGCCGAGCTTGTGCAGGGCATTGAAGCAGCCGAAGCACATCGGTCCTTCCCGCATGGCCACGGCAGGCGCCTCGGCGGGCGGCGCATAGACCGTGAAGCTGTCGGGCAGCCGCAGCAAAGGCTCCACAAAACCAGCTTCGGCGCCCTCAGGCAACAGCCAACGGTCGCCGATGAAGCCATCCATCTCGGCCAGCCCGGTGCTGCCCGCATAGCCCAGCCAGCTCAACTGTCGCGGCGCCGGCCGGCGCGCGAACACGCCCAGGCGATGACCGCCCGTGTGGCCGTTCAGGTCGATCAGCACATCGATGCCATCGGCCGCGATGCGTTGCGCCAGCGTCGCGTCATCCCAGCCGACCACGTGCAGCCAACGCGGCGCGGCGGCCCGCAACCGCAGGGTCAGTTCATCGTCGGCACCATGGTTGGCGTAGACGAAAAGCTCGCAACGCCGCGCCAGCGCCGGCAGCCAGGCCTCGGCCAGCCGCCCGACCGGATGGCCGCGCAGGTCGGCCGACACCAAGCCGACGCGCAAAGGCCCAGCCGCGCGCGCGGGCCGCGAAACGGCAGGCGCCGCCACAGCCTGACCGAAGGCCTGCGCCTCGCTCCGCAGCTCGGCACCCTGCTGGCGATATGCACGCAGCAGCAAACGGTCGCTGCGTGCGGTCAGCAGCGTCGGATCGAGGGCAATGAGGCGGCTCAGCACCACGTCGGCCTCGTCCGGGCGGCCCTGCTGCTTCAAAGCCTGGGCGAGGTTGCTCAAAGCCTGGGGCGACGTCGGCGCGTCGTCCAGCGCTGGACGGTAGGCGGCCACAGCCTGTGCATGCCGTCCCTCGCGCAGCCGCAGCCCGCCCAGGTTGGCCAGCGCCGCGGCCCGGCGCTCGCCGGCCAGGCCCGTGGCCAGGGCCGCCGTCAACACCGCCTCGCCGCGCTGCGGCCGCAGCAGGCTCAGATTGCAGGCGGCTTCGGCATTGCCGGCATCCAGCGCCAGCACGGCCTCCCAAGCGTCAACGGCACCCACCGCGTCGCCGACCGCCTGCAGCAGGTTGCCCAGCGCGAAGCGGTGGGCGACATCCGCCGGCGCCAGGGCCACGGCTTCGCGCAGCCTGGCCACCGCTTCACGAGGGCGCCCGGCTGCGGCCCAGGCCGTTGCGGCATGCCCGCGCAGACCCGCGTCCGCCGGGCGTGCTGCGATCGCCTGCTCGAAGGCCTGCGCCGCATCCGCGTGGCGCCCCAGTGCCAGCAGCGCCCGCCCGCGGTTGCCCAGGGCGGCGACCAGGCCGGGTTGCAGCGCGAGGGCGGCCTCAAAGGCGGCGAGGGCCTGGGCCGGCTCACCCAGGGCCAGCAGCGCGTTGCCGAGGTTGTTGTGGGCGCCCGGCAGGCGCGGCTGCAGCGCCAGCGCTCGCTCATAGGCGGCCCGCGCCTCGGGCCAACGCTGCCGCGAGGCCAGCAGGGCGCCGAGATTGGCCGTCAGTTCGGCATCGTCCGGCAACAGGGCCAGGGCGCGCTCCAAGGCCGGTAGCGCGTCCTCGCCCAGCATCTGCAGGGCCACGGACAGGGCCTTCCACAACGTGCCGTCCTGGGGATGCTCGGCGAGCAATGCGCGGGCCTGCGCGGCCATCTCGGCATGGCGCCCAGCCTGGAAAAGCGTGAAAAGGTTCTGAAGTGCGGCGTTTGCCATGTGGTTGAGGGGTCGGTAAGAGGGGGCAACACATCGGGGTGCACCAGCCTGGCGCCGGATAATCTCATCACGCCCCTCGATAGCGTCCATGCCCTTCAGCCCGAACCCTCACGACCTGCTTGACCACGCGCTGACCGAAGCCGGCCCGATGGCCCGCGACCTGCTCAACAGCGTGCAGGATGAGCTCGAAGCGCAGCCCCAGCACTATCCACTGCGCGAGGCCTGGCGCAAGGTGCGCGCGCATTTCGCGGCCGACTTCGAGGGCAAGCTCATCGAGCTGCTGCAGGCCGGCCGTCGCGGCGACGATCCCCTGCACCGCTCGCCCGCCCAGCTCGGCGGCCTGGAAAGCCTCAGCCTCGTCGACGAACACCAGGCGCTGCAGGACGTGGCCATCGCCCATGTCGCCCATGCGGCCGAGGACATGAGCCGGGCCGAGCTGCACCAGATCGGCAACTTCTTCGCGGCGCTGCGCGGCATCGCACGGGCCCGCGAGCGCGACAACCCGCTGCGCCCGGCCCTCTACGCTCACGCACTTCACCATGCGCTGGCGTCCAGCCCGCTCGGCGCCCAGACCCAGTACGAGCTGATGCGTGTGGCCGCGACACCGCTGGCCCGCGCCCTGAACCGCCTCTACACCCAGGCCTGCGCCACGCTGCGCGCCGCCGACATCAGCGACATGGTGGCCTCCCACGGCCATGCCCAGACCGACCCGCTGGCCCACCAGCGCCTGGCCGCGGCCCGCGGCGTCAGTACGCGGCCAGCCGCTCATGGCACGCTGGACGGCCTGTCGCGCCGCGTCGACGCGGTCAACTCCCGGCCGCAGGGCCTGGCGCCCCACAGCCCCGTCACCCAGCGCGGTCCGCTGGCCCCGGCGCCCTTCGTGCGCTCGACGGGGCCGGACATGCTGAGCCGGCTCTATGACCAGATCCTGGCCGACCCGCGCCTGCTGCCGCCGCTGAAGGCGCTGCTGGCGCGACTGCAGATCGCCGTCGTGCGCCTGGCACGCAGCGACAGCATGCTGCTGCGCCGCCAGGACCATCCCACCTGGGCATTGCTGAACCGCGTCGCCGCCCACGGCATGGCCTTCGAGCGCGCCGATGACGCCCGCCTTGTGGATTTCCTGCGCTTCATGGAAGCCGAGGCCCAGCTCCTCGTCGACGCGCCCACGCCCAACGCCCTGCTCTTCCAGCAGGTGCTGGCTCGCGTCGACGCCCACATCGACCAGCAGGCCCGCCAGAGCAGCGAACGCAATGCCGTCGCGCTGGCGGCCCTGGAGCGGGAACAGCTGCGCAGCGACTGGCGCGAGCTGATCCGCGATCAGATCGACCACCAGATCACCGGCGCTCCTTTGGGCCCGCGCATGCACCGCTTCCTGCAGACGGCCTGGGTGGACGTCATCGTCGCGGCCATGGTGCGCCACGGCCGCGACTCGCACGAAGCCCACGCGGCGATGGAGATGGTCGACGCCGTGCTCGACAGCCTCATCACGCCGCGCGACCTCGCCGACCGCGAGGCCCTGCGCATGCGCCTGCCCGTCCTCATCGAGCGCCTGCTGACCGGCTGCGAAAGCATCCAGCTCTCCGAAGCCAAGCGCGAGCCGGCCCTGTCCGAACTGATGGCCCAGCATGCCCGCCTGCTGCGCGGCCTGCCGGCGCTGGACCCCGCCGAGCGCCGCCCCGCCGCCCCGCCGCCCGCCTCGCCCACGGCGAGCAGTGCCGCGCCCGCCTCGGCCGACGAGATCGTCCAGCGCCTGATGGAGGAGCGCGATTCCCAGGTGCCTTCGCACTGGCTGAGCGTCGACGTCGACCGCGGCGAACTGCCGACTGTGCCGGTGCAGCTCTACAACCAGCACGATTCGCCGGATGCGCGCGCGGCGCTGCAACGCTGGATCGATGGCCTGCAGATCGGCCRCTGGTTCCATCTCTTCATCCAGGGCGACTGGCATACCACCCAGATCGCCTGGATCAGCGAGGGCCGGCAGTTCCTGCTGTTCGTCGGCCGCGACTCCGACGAACGCCTGCCGCTGACCCGCCGCGCGCTGGAGGCGCTGCTGTCCAACGGCCTCATCACGGCACTGGAAGACGATAACGTCGTCCAACGCGCCGTGGACACGCTGATGAGCGACCTGGACGGCGGCTGAGCTTCAGCCCGCCGAGTGAATCGGCTCGACCGCCGGCATGTCGTCGGGCAGCCGATGCGCCAGCACCCATTCGCGCAGCGCCAGCGCCACGTCGCCGACGCCGCTCTTCTTCAGCGCCGAGAACAGCGTCACCGCGACGTCGGAGTTCTCGGTGGTCATCGCAGCGAGGAACTCCGTCGTCGCGCGCAAGGCCGCGTCTGCTTCCTTGCGATTGAGCTTGTCGGACTTGGTGAGCAG
>NZ_JBFULE010000196.1:0-7805 GCF_056400485.1 Roseateles sp. P5_B10 | reverse complement strand
GTGCTGGAGGACAGGGCCCGCAATGACTTTGACTTTGCCCGTCGCAAGGTCGCCGAGGACACGCGCCGCGCCTTCTTCGGCGTGCAGTCGCTGAAGGCCCAGGTTGGCGCCTACGAGGCTGCCGAGTCGTCCACCAAGCTGGCTCTGGAAGCCACCCAACTGGGTTACAAGGTCGGTGTGCGCGTGAACCTGGACGTGCTGAACGCCCAGACCCAGCTCTACACGACCCAGCGTGACCTGGCCAAGRCACGCTATGACGTCGTCGTCAACAGCCTCAGGCTGCGCCAGGCCTCGGGGCAACTGCGCCCCGAAGATGTGGCCGCTGCCAACGGCTTGCTCGCGCGCTGAGAGCCTGGTTCTTCTTTCATCAAGCCCCGCTACGGCGGGGCTTTTTGTTGGCCGCGGCCAGTGGCGGCGGGGACTCGGGCTCGGCCGCCGGCAGGGGCTTGAGCGGCGCATGCTCGCGCAGCGCACGCAGGATGATGGCCGTTGAGGTCGGAGCCTGCTGGCAGAAGCGCGACAGCACCGCCTTCAAGTGGGCGACGTCACGCACGGCGATCTCGAAAATCCAGCTGTCCTCCCCGGTGACGTCATAGGCGGTCAGCACTTCCGGGCTGGATTCCAGCGCGCGCAGCAGCAGCGGCTCGTCCATGCTCTCGATGCGGATGACGGCACGGATCGCGTAGCCGAGCTTGCCGGCGTCCACGACCGCCCGGTAGCCGCGGATGACGCCGCCTTCCTCCAGCTTGCGCACTCGCTCGGTCACGGCCGGCTGGCTCAGGTGCACGCGCCGGCCCAGCTCGGCCATGGTCAGGCGGGCGTCGGCCTGCAATTCCGCCAGGATGCGATGGTCATGCTGATCGAGCTCGATGGCCATGAAATTCTCTAGAAGTCGACGGAATGTTCTTGAATATTAAGGCGAAGTGCTGGCGCAACCTTCAAGTACCCATGTCATGAAAGAGCCGAAATTTCTACGATGCCGGCCATGAACACGACGACGCTGCCCCTCAAGAACGCCCCCGGTTTGAGTCCTTTGCTGCTGCTCTGCCTGGCCGCCACCTGGCTGGTCTGGGGCTCGACCTATCTGGCCATCAAGATCGCGCTGATCAGCCTGCCGCCCTTTTTCCAGATGGGCAGCCGTTTTCTCGTCGCCGGCGTGCTGCTGGCGGGCTGGATGCGCTGGCGCGGCGCGCCATGGCCGAGCCGGCGCCAGTGGCTGCATGCCCTCGTCATCGGCGGGCTGATGCTGGGCGGCGGCATGGGTGGCACGGCCACGGCCGAGCAGACCGTGGGCTCGGGCCTCGTCGTCGCCTTCATTGCCGTGATGCCACTGATGATTGCCGGCCTCAACCTGCTGTGGGGCGAGAAGCCGACGCGGCTGGAATCGGCGGGCATCGCCCTCGGCCTGGTGGGCGTGCTACTGCTGACGCAGGGCCAGGGCTTTGGCGCATCGCCCGCCGGCCTGGTGGCCATCAGCGTGGCCTGCGCGAGCTGGGCCGTGGGCAGCGTGTTGTCGCAACGCAGCCTGCCACTGGCGCCCGGGCCCATGGGCTTTGCCAGCGAGATGCTGGCCGGTGGCCTTCTGCTGATGGGCTTGAGCCTGGTGAGCGGCGAGACCTTGCCCGGCCATATCGAGCCGCAAGCGCTGTGGGCCTGGGCCTATCTGGTCGTGTTCGGCTCGCTGGTCGCCTTCAATGCCTACATGGTGCTGCTGGCGCAGGCCTCGGCGGGCCTGGCGTCGAGCTATTCCTTCGTCAACCCTGTCATCGCCATGCTGCTTGGCGTCACGCTGGCCGGCGAGCAGATCAGCGGCCACGAGTGGCTGGCCGCGGGCATCGTCCTCGTGGGTGTCGTGCTGCTGCTGATGGGGCGGGCGAGGGCCTAGCCACCCGCGCGGATATTGGCCTGCAGGGCCGGCTGCATCAGCCGGGGCGCGGCCAGCGTCGCATCGCGCGCCTGGCGCATCGCGACGAACTCGGCTTCACTGACGCCGTCATGCGCGTGAATGTTGGCGGCGCGCTGCTCGGCCACTGTCGTTTCCCAGCGCGCCTGGCGGCCGACCGGGTAGTCGTGGCAGACGAAGAGGCGGGTCTCGGGCGGCAGGGTCAGAAGCCGGCGGATCGAGCGGTAGAGCGCGGCGGCGTCACCGCCGGGAAAGTCGGCACGGGCGCTGCCGCCGTCGGGCATGAAGAGGGTGTCGCCGATGAACACGGCGTCCTCGATGCGGTAGGCGAGGTCGGCTGGCGTGTGCCCGGGCACGAGCAGGGCGGTGGCCTCGATGCTGCCGATGCGGAATGACTCGCCGTCGCGCAGCAGGCGGTCGAAGCCGTCTTCTTCAGAGGGCCAGCCGCGCAGGCGGCCCAGCGTGGCTTGCACTTCGCGGGTGTGCTCGCCGATGGCGATCAGCCCGCCTGCTCGGGTGCGCAGGTACCGAGCGGCAGAGACATGGTCGGCGTGGACATGGGTCTCGAGGATCCACTGCAAGGTGAGACCTTGCTCGCGCAGATGCACGAGCAGCATGTCTGCGCTGAGCGTGCTGGTGCTGCCGGCGGCAAGGTCGTAGTCCAGTACCGGGTCGATGACGGCCGCCTGGCGGGTGGTCGGATCGCTCACGACATAGCTGACCGTTCCGGTGACGGCGTCGTGGAAGCCCTGGATGGCGACAGTCATGGGGAATGGCCGGCGATGGAGAAGGCATGATTATATCGATTGATATAATGTTTGCCATGCCGAGACCCCCCACCCTTGATGTCCAGACCCTGCGCCAGGCAGCAGGCGAGGCCGTCGCTGCCCTGAAGGCCCTGGGCAATCCCGAGCGCCTGTTGTTGCTGTGCCAGATGTCCCAGGGCGAGATCAGCGTTGCCGATCTGGAGGCCCTGCTCGACATCCACCAACCGACGCTGTCGCAGCAGCTGGGCGTGCTGCGCCGCGAGGGCATGGTGGCCACGCGGCGCGAGGGCCGGAATGTTTTCTACAGCGTGGGCGATCCGCGCTTGCTGGCGCTGCTGCGCACCCTCTACACGCAGTACTGCCCCAAGGAGAACACATGACCGTGGACTGGCCTGCCTTCACACCGTGGCCCGCCCTGGCTGGTGGCCTGCTTGTCGGCCTGGCCGTCGCAGTGCTGGTGCTGGGAGCGGGTCGCATTGCCGGCATCAGCGGCATCGTCGGCGGACTGCTGCGGCCGTTAGCCGGTAACCGCGCCTGGCGCGTGGCCTTCCTGGCCGGGCTGCTGGTGTCGCCGTGGATCTTTGCGCTGTTCGCGGGCCTGCCACGGCCGCGCATCGACGCCGCTTGGAGCACGCTGCTGGTAGCCGGCCTGCTGGTCGGCATCGGCACGCGATATGGCGCTGGCTGCACCAGCGGTCATGGCGTCTGCGGCCTTTCGCGGCTGTCGCCGCGCTCTGCGGTTGCGACAGTCGCGTTCATGGCGGCTGGTTTCGCGACCGTCTTCGTGCTGAGGCATTTGCTGTRAAGAAAGTGCTGATCGCCGCGTTCGCGGGCCTGTTGTTCGGGCTGGGGCTGATCGTGTCTGGCATGGCATCCCCGACCAAGGTGCTGGGCTTTCTGGACCTGGCAGGCGCTTGGGACCCCTCGCTGGCCTTTGTCATGGCGGGCGCCATCGCGGTCGGTCTGCCGGCCTTTGCGTGGGCACGCCGGGCCAACGTGCAGTTGCCAGAGGCAACGCGCATCGACCGCCGCCTCGTCGGTGGCAGCCTGTTGTTCGGCATCGGCTGGGGCCTGGTTGGCCTGTGTCCCGGCCCGGCCTTGGTCGTGCTGGGCCTGGGCGATGCCAAGGCGCTCGGCTTCGTCGCGGCGATGCTGGCCGGCATGGCGATCTTCGAGGTGCTGGAGCGCCGAAAAGCATGAGACAAAATCCGCGCCCATGCTGTTTCTGCTCTCGCCCGCCAAGTCCCTCGATTACGACACGCCGACGCCGCCCGAACTGGCGCCGGCGCTGACCCGCCCGCAGTTCCTTGACGACACGGCCGCCCTCATCGACCTCCTGCGCACCAAGAGCGTGGACGATGTGCGCGGGCTGATGGACTTGTCCGAGCCGCTGGCCCAGCTCAATGTCGACCGCTACGCTGCCTGGCGGCCGCGCTTCACCGAGCACAACAGCAAACCGGCCGTGCTGGCCTTCAACGGCGACGTCTACGACGGCCTGGATGCCAGGACGCTGCGCGCCGATGACCTGGCCTGGGCGCAGCAGCACGTGCGCATGCTGTCGGGCCTGTACGGCATCCTCCGGCCGCTGGACCGCATGCAGCCCTACCGCCTGGAGATGGGCACGCGACTGGCCGGTGACCATGGCGCCAGCCTCTACGACTACTGGGGCGATCGCCTCGCCCTGCATCTGAACAAGCTGGCGCGGGGCGAGAAGGTGCCCGTCATCGTCAACCTGGCGTCGCAGGAATACTTCCGTGCCGCGGACCGCAAGGCGCTCAAGCCCAGGGTCGTCGACTGCCAGTTCGAGGACTGGAAGAACGGCGAATACAAGATCATCAGCTTCTTCGCCAAGCGTGCCCGTGGCCTGATGGCGCGCTATGCCATCCAGCATCGCCTGGAGACGCCCGAGGCGTTGAAAGGCTTCAACCTGGACGGTTATCGTCTGGCCCCTGAGGTGTCTTCTCCCGACCGACTCGTCTTCCGCCGCAAGTCATGAGCCAACAAGTCATCACCCCCGAGCTGTGTGAATGGATCACCGAGCAGAGCCGTGCCGGCCACGCGTCAGAAAGCATCCTGGCCGCGATGCTGGGCAGCGGCTGGGATGAGAGCATCGCCCGCCAGGCGCTGGCGCGCACCCTGGGCGAGGTGGCCACGCTGACGCCGCCGCCCGGCGCAACCGTCGGGCTGCCCGAACCCGAGCTGAGCCGCTTCTCGCCCGTCATCGATGCCGGCGACCGCCAGGTCAAGGTCTTGATGGCCTTGCGGCAGCCGCGCGTTATCGTCTTTGGCGACCTGCTGTCGGAAGAGGAGTGCGACGGCATCGTCGCGTTGGCGACCAAGCGCCTGGCGCGCTCCGAGACCGTGGCCACCGGCGGCGAGGGCAGCGAGGTGAACGCCGCACGCACCAGCGACGGCATGTTCTTCGAGCGCTGTGAGACCGAGCTGATCCGCAAGATCGAAGCACGCATTGCGACGCTGTTGCGCTGGCCGCTGGACCACGGCGAGGGCCTGCAGGTGCTGCACTACCGGCCGGGCGCTGAATATCAGCCGCATTACGACTACTTCGACCCGGCTCACGTCAGCACGCCGGCCATCCTGAAGCGCGGCGGCCAACGCGTTGCGACGCTTGTCATGTACCTGAACACGCCCACCGCCGGCGGCTCGACCATCTTCCCGGACATCGGCCTGGACGTCGCACCCGTCAAGGGCAACGCCGTCTTCTTCAGCTACGACCGGCCCCACCCCGCCACGCAGACCCTGCATGGCGGCTCGCCGGTGCTGGACGGCGAGAAATGGGTGGCGACGAAATGGCTGCGTCAGGGCGTCTTCACCTGATCGGGCGGATCACGCCGTTGCGGCAATGCCTGCGACCAACAGGCCGACGCCGACGACCAGCAGCACGAAGTAGCCCATGCTGAGCAGCAGGCCGCGCCAGATGGCGCCGAACCAGCTGAGCCGGTAGACATTGCGCATCGCCACCAGCCCCTGGCCGAAGACGGCGAAAGTCATCAAGCCTTCGATGTTGGCCGCCATGGCCAGCAGCAGGGCCAGGAACCACAGGCTGTGGCTGTGCAGCGAAAACACGAAGTGCTCGGCATAGCGCCTCCCGCTGCCGGCAAACATGGCCAGCAACAGGGCTGCGAAGACCGGCTGCATGGCCAGCATGCCGTAGGGCGCCAGCGCACTGAAGCGGGCCTTCCACTGGTCGCCTGTCATCGACTTGCCTTTCGTGACCAAGCCCGTCACCAAAAGCTCGCTGCGGCTGCAGGCCTCGGGATGCTGCTCATCGCAGCCCAGCTTGGTGTTGACCGATTTCTTGCCCTGGCCGGCCGTGCTTGCCGCCTCGGCCTCAGCCTCGGCCGGCGTCTGCCCAGGCTTGACTTTCACCTTCACTGGCTTGCCGGGCGCGGCCGGTTGGCTGGACTCGACGTCTGCCTCCTGCTCCTCGTGTTTTCCGTGCTGCAGCAGGTGATAGCCGACGAAGAACAGGAAGCTGGCGGTCAGATAGACCCGCAGCGGCAGCACATAGCGCCGCCGCTGGCCGCGGAAATAGGCGTTGGTCAGATGACCCGGCAGGCAGACCAGCGCCCACAGCGTGCGCCACAGCGGCCCGTCGAAGGCGACGTAGTGCCCCAGGTACTCGGTGAACATCTCGCGCACCGAGGGCGGATGCAGGTCGGTCTCCTGGCCGCAATGGCCGCAGTAGACCGGGCGCGGCGTGGCCAGCGTGAAGTGGCAGTTGCGGCAGTAGGGCAGCTCGGGCGCGCCGTGGCTCTTGGGGCTCGTTGGGCTCATGCGGACAGCAGTTTGTTGATCAGCTCGGGCGTGCTGCCCGCCTGGTATTTCTTCATCAGCCGGCCGCGGTAGATGTCCACCGTGCGCGGGCTGACGCCCAGGCGTCGGCCGATGAGCTTGCTGGTCTGGCCCTCGACGAGCAGGGCGGCGATCTCGCGTTCGCGCGGCGTCAGGTCGGCCGTGATCTGGCGGCGCGCCGACAGATCCTCAAAGCTCCAGATGCCGCGGGCATGCGGGTCGGCCGGGTCCAGCGCGCGGCCGGTCACGTGGCACCAGAACAGCTCGCCGCTACCCAGGCGACGCATGACGCGGTCGTCGGCATAGTGGCCCTGGGCATCCAGGCTGGCGACGATGCGCGCGCCGGTGCGCTCGAACTCGACGGCGCTGGGGTACATGACGGCAAAGCTTTTGCCCAGGAGCTGCTCGCGCGTGGCCGCGAACATCTGCAGCACGCGCTCATTGCAGTCGACGATCTGGCGCTGGGCGGACAGCACCAGGCCGATCGGGGCGAGCTGGAAGGCGCTGCGGTAATCGAGGGCGGCGGGTTCCACTTAGGCGAATTCGCTTAATCGACTTCGGAAGGCGCGCGATAGTACCCTTCGCGCTTCACCCGAAAGGCAGGAGACGGCATGAACAAGGTGTACCCGAGCGCTGAGGAAGCGCTGCGCGGCGTCGTGAAGGACGGACAGATGCTCGCGGTCGGCGGCTTCGGCCTGTGCGGCATCCCCGAGGCGCTGATCACGGCCCTGCGCGACAGCGGCGTCAAGGACCTGACGGTCATCTCGAACAACGCCGGCGTCGACGGCTTTGGCCTCGGCGCGCTGCTCGTCACGCGCCAGATCAAGAAGATGATCTCCAGTTACGTGGGCGAGAACAAGGAGTTCGAGCGTCAGTACCTGGCCGGTGAGCTGGAGCTTGAATTCACGCCACAAGGCACCTTGGCCGAGAAGATGCGCGCTGGTGGCGCCGGCATCCCGGCCTTCTTTGTGCGCACCGGCGTGGGCACGCTGATCGCCGAGGGCAAGGAATCGCGCGAGTTCGACGGCGAGACCTACATCCTGGAGAAGGCCCTGGTGCCCGACGTCGCGCTGGTCAAGGCCTACAAGGCCGACAAGAGTGGCAACCTCGTGTTCCGCCGCACCGCGCGCAACTTCAACCCGGCTGCGGCCATGGCCGGCAAGCTGACGGTTGTCGAGGTCGAGCACCTCGTTGAGACGGGCGAGATCGACCCGGACGACGTGCATCTGCCGGGCATCTATGTGCACCGCATCGTTGTCAATGCCAACCCCGAGAAGCGCATCGAGAAGATGACTCTCAGCCCGAAGAAGGAGGCTTGAGAT
>NZ_JBFULE010000195.1:0-7824 GCF_056400485.1 Roseateles sp. P5_B10 | reverse complement strand
GATCAATACCTTGACTTCTCGCTTGCGCACCTCGTCGGCGACCTGCGCCGGATTGGCGTTGCTGGCCAACGCGAAGCTCGTGACCGAGCCGCCGAGCTTGTCCTCGATGCCCTCGATGATGGTGGTGAAGACCTGGCGAAAGGGCTCGCCGAGTTCGGGATAGACAACCACCAGCGAGCGCCCGAGCTCGGCCGCCGCGGCCGAACCACCGGTCAGCACCACGGCACCGCCCAGGGCCTGCTGCAACAAGGCGCGGCGCGTGGCGGGGCGAAGGCAACCGGGCTCAGTCAAAAGAAGAACGCTGTGTGGCAGGGTCGGGACAGGTGGGCGGCATTATGCAAAGGCCCGGACGCCTTGGCGGTACAGAGCCGGAACAGCGGCGCGCGCCGAGGAACAGCGTCGTCCTCGACATGCCGTTGCGCAGCAGCGGTTCAGGCATGAACAGGCTGCAGATGCCGAGGCGGATGCACAGCGGCAAACGCCACCGCAACGACGCCGAAAGCCCGTCGCAACGGCGCATGGCAAGAGGCTTTCGATAGGCAACCGGAGGCAATCAATGGGGCTCTGAGCGTTCCGACGCCGGGCGCAAGGTGGGGCATTATGCAGACGGCCACAGGCCTCATGCGCTCCGCTCCGGGAGGAGTTCACGATCGCGCCACAGTCTCTGACGCGACTAGCCGGACCGCCCCTGGGTAACAGCACAATACGCGCCCATTCACCCTCCACCTCGGAGACGCTGGCAATGAGACCTTTCTTTGGCTTGGTGATCCTCGGCGGCGTCTGCCTGACGGCCGCGTCGTCACCTGCCCTCGCACAGGGGCCCAGCGAAGAGGAAGAACTGGCCCAGGTCTACGGCGACAAGACCACCATCAGCATCGCCACCGGTACGGCCCAGACCCTGCGCCGCGCGCCTGCCGTGGCGACCGTCATCACGGCCCAGGACATTGCCGTCATGGGCGCCGCCGACCTGGACGAGGTGCTGGAGACCGTGCCGGGCCTGCACGTGAGCCGCAGCACCGGGGCCTATTCGCCGCAGTACCTGATCCGCGGCGTGGCCAGCGATTTCAATCCGCAGGTGCTGATGCTGCAGAACGGCGTGCCCATGACCACGCTGTATGTCGGCAGCCGTGGCGTCATCTGGGGCGGCCTGCCGCTGCAGAACATCGCGCGCATCGAGATCATCCGCGGCCCAGGCTCGGCGCTGTATGGCGCCGACGCCTATTCGGGCGTCATCAACATCATCACCAAGAGCGCACAGGACATCCAAGGCACCGAGCTGGGCCTGCACGCCGGCTCCTTCAGCGCCCGGGACGCCTGGCTGCAGCATGGCGGCAAGCTGGGCGCCCTTGACCTGGCCGCCTTCCTGCGCGTCGGGCGCAGCGATGGTTTCAGGCGCATCGTCGAGTCGGACGCCCAGACCGGCCTGGACGCCGTGTTCGGCACCCACGCCAGCCTGGCGCCGGGCCCCGTCAGCACGGGCTATCACGCCGTCGATGGCGGCCTGGAGCTGGGTTACGGCAAGTGGCGGCTGCACGCCGGCTACAAGGACCGCCGCGACGTGGGCACAGGCGCGGGCATCGCCGGCGCCCTCGATCCCGTGGGGCGAATGGGATCGCAACGCGCCGAACTCGATACGGGTCTCAGTGATGTCGACCTGTCGTCGGGGTGGCGGCTGAGCGTGAACGCCAGCTATCTGCACTACACGCAAAAGCTCTCCGTGCCCGTCCAGCTGTTCCCGCCCGGGGCTTTTGGCGGCTCATTCCCGAACGGCGTGTTCGGCTCACCCAACACCTGGGAGCGGCAGGCGCGCCTGTCCACCGCCCTCACCTACAGCGGCTGGGCCGGCCATCATTGGCGCATCGGTCTCGGTCACGACGACCTGAATCTCTACCGCACCCGGGAGTTGAGGAACTTCAACGTCATCACGTCGGGGCCTCTCACCGGCGTGCCGGTTCCCACACCCGGCGGCCAGCTCATCGAGGCGCCGGTGAACGACTCCTTCCTGGCGCCTCACCAGCGCCGTGTCGACTACGCCTACGTCCAGGACGAATGGAGCTTCGCCAGGGACTGGACATTGACGGCCGGCGTGCGGCAGGACCGCTATTCCGATTTCGGCCGCACCACCAACCCGCGCGTCGCGCTGGTGTGGGACGCCAGCCTGGACCTCACCGCCAAGCTGCTCTACGGCAGCGCGTTCCGGGCGCCGTCGTTCAACGAGCAATACGGCGTCAACCCGGTGGCCAGCGGCAATGCGGCCATCCGGCCCGAGACCATGCGCACGGTCGAAGCCGCGCTGCAGTGGCATGCCAGCCGGGAGCTGCAGCTGAACTTCAATGTCTTCCGCTATGCCATGGGGGACATCATCAAGACCACCTCCAACCCGGYGCCCGCACCCGGCGCGACCTTCCGCAATGCCGGCTCGCAGCATGGCACCGGCGCCGAGGTCGAGTGGGTGTGGGATGCGCGGCGCGATCTGCGATTCACCGGCAACTATGCCTACCAGCGCTCCATCGACGAGTTGAACCGGACCGACGCCGGCTATGCCCCGCACCACCACCTGAATGCACGGCTCGACTGGTCATTCGCGGGTGATTCCACCCTCAGCGGACGGGTCAACCGCGTGGGCGACCGCGTGCGCGTCTACGGCGATGCCCGCCCCAACCTGCCCGGCTACACGACGCTGGACCTGAGCCTCAGGACCGCACTTGCCAAGACGGGCTGGGAGCTGTCCTTCGCGCTGCTGAACGCCCTCAACGCCGATGTGCGCGAACCCAGCCTGCCCAGCACCGGCATTGCCAACGACCTGCCCATGGCGGGGCGCTCGCTGACAGCTCAAGCCAGCTACAAGTTCTGAGGTCCAGGCCAGCGCCTCTTGGGCGCGCCCTCATAGGCCATGTGATCACAGGACAGCGGGAACAGCGCGCCCGCGGGGCGCTCGGCGGCCTCGATATAGCAGGGCGTCATGCCCGCCAGCAGCATCGGCACCTGGAAGTGGTGGAATTCGGTGACCGACAGGCCCAGGTCCGCGGCCAGTCCCGCGGTGAAAGCCGCATAGTTCATCTTCAGCCGCGCATCGCGTGCGACCAGCAAGCGCTCAACCTCGTGTGCCAGGGCGAGATGGGGTCCGCCGGCCAGCCCCAGCTCGCGGGCAATGCCCAGCAGCCAGGGCAGGCGCTCATCGGTCGAGTGGATGGGTCGGCCGTAGCCAAAGATGCGCCGCTGCGCCAGCTCCTGCTGCACGATGTCCGCCAGCGGTTCACCCGCGCTGACGCCGCGCTGCGCCTTGATGAGAAAGTCGATCGCCCGCACGCAGGGATGACCACCGTAGACGGTCGCCTCCGACATGCCCAGCGCGGCCGACATGCCCAGCGCCGGCGTGCTGCGCGCACTGCCTGCCAGCGCCGCGACGCGGTTGTTCCACAGGCGCGCATCGGGGTAGCTGGTGCAGACCCACATCGCGTGCAGAAGCTTCAGCGCCGGTTCGTCGAAGCGCCGGCCGGTGATCGACAGCATGTAGAGCTCGACCCAGTCTGCGTGCCGCAGGTCTTCGTGCAGGTCATGGCCAAGAAAGACCGCACGGGTGCCGACAAAGGCCTTGCCGGCGCGTGTTGCCAACGGCTTCATGCGGCCACCTGTTCGGCAGGGTCGTTCAGCAGGTCCAGCTCGAAGAACGGGAACTGCTTGGGGCCGATGCCGCGCTGCTCCAGTGCATGCGCGGCGGCACCGGGCAGACGCAGCAGCAGGTAGAGCATCTCGCCCTGCTCTGCCGTGAAGCCCAGGTCGGTCAAGGCGGCGGCGGCCACGCCCGTCATTGCCAGCGGCATGCCCGCCACGGCTTCCAGCGTCGGCTGCTGGCTTGCCAGCCAGGCGCTGCGCAGGCTCCTGGTATTGCGCGCCAGGTGGGCCAGCAGTTGCTGGGCGAGGGGCGCCATGCGCTCGGCGTGCGCGTCGAAGCCCGGCAGGTGATCGCATTCGGGCCAGATGCTGGCCACGCCAGCGTCGGTCTGGCGGAGTGCCTGCGTCCACGGCGCGAGGTCGGTGCCGCAGCGCTGCCAGAGTTGCATCGCATGGAAGACCTCGCGCGCACCGCCTTGCTGGCCGGCGCCCACCGCCAGCGCGGCCATCAGGCTGGCGGCGGCGGTCGAACCACCGGTGCCGGCGCACATCGCCGCATGCACCGACGGGTCGCGCGGCCCCGGATTGGCCAGCGCAAGTGCCAGGTCTTCCAGCAACGCAGCCTGCGCGGGCTCGGGCGCTTCACCGCGGAACAGCRGGAAGAGCATCTCGACCCAACGCGCACGCCCCAGCATCTCGCCATAGACGTCATAACCGTGGCAGTAGGCGGCGCGCGTGGCGAAGGCGTTGCCGGGCTCGGGCTCCTCCAGCCAGATGCGCGTGTGCACTCGTTGCAGCGCTGTCATCGCGCCGTACCCAGCGTCTTCATGCGCAGATTCATCGGCGGCACTTCCTCGCCGTCGATGCGGATGTCCAGCAGCGTCGGGCCCTGGCGCGACAGCAGCGCGTCGAAGTCCAACGCGTCCAGGTCCTGCGGCGAGCGGATCACGTGCCCCGGGATGCCCATGGCGGCGGCCATCATCGCGAAATCGACCTTGGGCAGCTGGAAGCCGATGGGCTCCGCGCCCGCCAGGCGCTGGCCATGCTTGACCATKCCCAGCGCGCCGTCGTTGAGCACGACATAGAGCACAGGCAGACCCAGCTCGGCGGCCACCGTGATCTCCTGGCCGTTCATCAGATAGCTGCCGTCGCCCGTCAGGCAGACGACCGGGCAGCGCCGGTTGGCCATCGCAATGCCCACCGCCGAACCAATGGCCCAACCCATGGGCGCGAAGTCCATCGTCACGCGCAGCCAGCTGGAGCTGCGCGAGCGCCTTTCCTTGCCGGCCGGCAGATAGGCACCCCCCGGCATGCGGGCGCGCTGGTCGTGCGGCGCCAGATAGTGCACCGCCCAGGCGGCGCTGTTGCCGGCGTCGGCGACGAAACGGGTCTGCGGCGGGCAACGCTCGCTCAGGGTGGCCAGCAGGCGCTGCGGCTTCACCGGCGCGCTGTCGCTGTGGATGGCCTGCGGGTTGTCGACCATGGCCTCGTAGGCCTGGCGCGCCACCTGCGGATGCATGAAGGGCAGCAGTTGCCCTTCCGGACCGTTCTGCGACGGGGCCAGCAGCGTCATCAGCTGCTCGCACACCGACTTGATGTGGCCGCGCACATGCAGCCGCGCCATCTGCGAGCGCATCAGGTTCTCGTCGCTGTCGTCCACATGGACGAGGCGGCTGTTCAGCAGCGCGGCCGACCAGCCCCCGCTGTTGAACTCACCGAAGCCCGTGCCCAGGGCGATGACCAGATCGGGCTCGCTCGACAGCAGCTCGGCCGCGCTGGCGTGGCCGCCAAAGCCGAACACACCGCGAAAACGCGGGTGACGCGGGTTGATGAAGCCCTTGCCGTCGGGCGTCGTGATGAAGCTGCCGTCGGTCAGCTGCACCAGCTGCATCAATTCGTTGGCGGCATCGCCGCAACCGTCACCAATCAGCCACACGGGCTGGCGGGCCGAGAACAGCAGGCGCGCGAGCTGGCGCACGGAGGGCAGGTCAACCATGGCCGGCGCGCGGCGCAGCAGGCCGGCAAAGTCCGGCGTCTCCATGCCGTCGGGCAGAGGCTCGCGCAGGATGTCCACCGGGATGGACAGGTGACTGGGGCCGCTGGGGGCTCGCTGCGCCTGCATCAGCGCGTTGAAGAGCTTGGTGGGCAGTTGCTCGGCGTGTGAGACCAGCGAGTTGTAGCGCGTGCAGGGGCGGAACATCGCCATTGTGTTGATGCCGGTGCAGCTCGACTCCTGCAGGGCACCTTTGCCGAAGTTCTTGATCGGTGGCTGGCCGGTGATGACCAGCATGGGCACGTTGTTGTCATAGGCGCAGGCCACGCCGGTGATGAGGTTGGTGGCACCCGGCCCCGAGGTGGCGATGCAGACGCCGATGCGGCCGGTCTCGCGGGCATAGCCGTCGGCCATGTAAGCCGCACCTTGTTCGTTGCGGGCCACGACGGCCTGTGGGCCACCGCGGCGAGCGCTGCGCGCCAGGGCGTTGTAGAGCGGTTCGATGGCGCCGCCCGGGACGCCGAACACATATTCGACGCCCAGCGCGGCCAATGCATCGACCAGCAAATCGGCGGCGTCGCGCACGGCAGGTTCGCGCGCCCCATCCGACGCCGGATGGGACGCCTCGGTATAGAACGGGGCGAGAGCAGTATTTGATTCCACGTTGCAGCAGTCGATAGACACCGCACCGGAAGGCCGCATGGCGCTGCGAAGAGCGCCATGCACCTGCTTGTCGGCACGACATCGGGAAGGATGAGTCCACCATCGATGAACCCAGAACGGTCGCCCGAAACCATTCGGACAACCTCGCTCCTCCCTACGTGCGCTTGGGGCGCCGGTGCTGACTACACCTGGCCCTGCGACATCTATGCCAGCACGTGAATACGTTTCCGCAACCGCGCAATGACCGCAACTGTATCCATATGCAACAAAACTACATCCCCGCGAATGCGGGCGGCAGGACATCACAGGGTCAGGGCTTGACCTTCACTCCTGTAAGTTGCGCGACAGCTGCGAGTGTTGTCTGCGCCGCGTTGAGGCCGAGCAGGAAATCCTTGTCCGAGTAGTTCACGAACAGGTCGGTCGGCTGATGCCAATGCGGGTTCCAGCCTGCGCCGATCTGCTGGMCGCGCTCGTTCTCGCGCAGCGAGATGGCCGGCACCTCGTCCATGAAGGGTGTGGAGTCGGTGTTGGTCATGTGAAAGCCCACGGCCGCCGGGTAGTTCGTCGCGTACTTGTCGTTCGCAGCGCGGAAGTGCCAGGCCAGCTTGGCCGCGCCGTCCGCATGCTTGGACGTGGACTGATACTCGATGTTCACGTCGGCCTCAGCACGCTGCTCCTTCGGCGGCGCGTAGACCGGCTGGCCTTTGGCATCCAGCACCGGCTTGCCCGCCGCGTCCAGCTTGGGCACGGGCATGCCGTGGTCGAACATCATCATGTCGTGCTGGATCATGCCCAGCCACTTCGGCTCCGGGTAAAGCCCTGAGCCCTTGGGCGACTCGATGCCCTGCAAGCCCTTGCGCTGCTCGACATAGGCATAGGCGCCGTTCAGGCCCGTCTCCTCGTTGTTCCACAGCACGAAGCGGATGGAACGATCCGTCGTCACGCCGGGCAGGCTGAGGATGCGCGCCAGCTCCATGACCAGCGCCGTGCCTGAGCCGTTGTCGTTGGCCGCTTCGCCCCAGCCGATGCCGTCCATGTGCGCGCCAACGATGTACATCTCGTCCGGCCGCGTGGTGCCGATCTTGGTGCAGTAGACGTTTTCGCGCAGCGAAGTGCCCTCGGGCGTCGGCTCGGCATTGAGCTTGCGCAGGCGCTCGTCGGGTTGGGCCAGCGGGTCGGTATTCACGCCGATGGGCGCTCGCTTGCCGAACAGCGTGCTGCCGCCCTGCCCCGCCGGGCCACCGGCCAGCGGGCCGCGCGGCGCGGCCGGTGTGCGCTTGGCAGGTTCGGTGAACTGGTATTGCAGGCGCTCGGTGTTGGTGCAGCCGTAACTCTTGAGCTGCGCCTCGATCCAGTCCAGCGCCGCCCGGTTGCGCGCGGTGCCCTGGCGACGGTCACCGAACTGGGTCAGACCCTTGATGGTGGCCTTGTACTTCTCGAGCTCCAGGTGCTTGACCAGGGTGGCGATGGGATCGGCCGCATCGGCGGCTTGCGCCTGGGCCAGGCCGGTGGCAGCGATCAGTGCGGCGGCGACGCTGGCGGTCTTGAAGGAC
>NZ_JBFULE010000194.1:0-7858 GCF_056400485.1 Roseateles sp. P5_B10 | reverse complement strand
GGTCACACGACCGACGTGCCGTTGCGCTCAATGATGGCGGTCAGCCTCTGCGCCGTTTCAGAATCATGCCCACCAACGCAAGTCCGGCCATCAACAGGGAAATGCTTGCCGGTTCTGGGACCGGATTCAGCACCTGGGTCGAGCTGATATAGGCGGAAACACTCACATTCCTGCTTTCGTTCGAGTCGTTCGAAACGGTCACCGACAACGTCTTCTCGCCGGTGAATGAGAATCCATTATTGCCACTGATCAATTTCTGAAATGAATCATCGTCATATTGGCCAACCGTTGACGCGCTGAGGAGACTATTGACCATCGCCGTATTGACAAGGCTCGGGTCGACCGGAATGGTGGACGCCGCCGCGAGCTTGGCGTCTGCAACGATGGTCAGCTGAGTTTTGGCTGAGAGCATGAAGCTGGGATACCACCCCGTGTACGCGTAGGTGCCGGTACCCGAATGCGGTGGCGCCATCGAATCCAGCGATGAATTGACGAAAGTCGTCAGGCCAAGGCTGTTCAGGCTCGTGTTCACCAGCTCGATCTCACCTGTCTGATCCCCGCGGGTCAACGAGCGAGAGAAGCCTGTAAAGGGCACTGCGGTTTGCACGGACAGTTGATCCGTTATTCCCTCGGGCGTGGTTGTCCAGATCGTTGCGTCTGATGTACTCGTCTTTAACGTGAGGGAAGGTGAAATTCCGTCACCCARATCGAGGTCGATCAGCTCGAAGTGAAAGCCGCTCAACGAGGCGGTGGCTTGAATATCGGCTTGACACGACAGGCTCGCTGCCAAAAAGCCGCACACGGCAAGCATCCTTTTCATACAGGTCTCCTTTGAGCCTTTTCTGAAACTTGGAAGACGTTCTCGCATTTCGCCCGTAAAGCCCATCCCTAGTCATGCTGCTTAAGGCGTTAGGGACTGGCGGGCTCACCGCACGGAAGGACGCGACGGACGAGTTGCTGTGGGCATCCGTGCAACGTGGCCTTTTACTCGCGCATCGCGCAGTTGATCAGCGCATCGCCGCTGCCGGCGGCGAAACGCTGACCTCGCCGAGGCTGACGCGGGTGTCGATGCGGGCATCGGGCAGATCCCAGGGGGCGGCGAGCACCGGGTTCGGGCCGCAGCTGGTTCGGCAGGTCCAGGACGAACCGGCGCTGCTGCTCAAGCCGATGACATGGACGGCCGTGCGGGTCGCGAGCACGTCGCCCAGGGACGGCGAGCCGATGATGTCCTGGTGAATCTTGGACCCGATGACGGTGTGGAAGCTGCCGGCCAGCACGACGGCGCTGTGCGCGGGATGCCGGGCGAGGGCCGCGGTGACGGTGTCGGCCATGCCGCGGTCCTCCCGGGCCTGCACGAGCTTGGGATCGCTGGCGGGCGCGGAGGCAGCGGCATCGGAACTCCAGGGCTGCACCATGGCGATCAGCTCGACAGGTTGCCCCGCCTGGCGCCAGCGCCGCACCTGCTCCAGCAGCTTGAGCATCGCCACGCTGCTGCGTCCATCCTGCGTGGGCGCTGCYCAGTCCTCCTCGCGGAGCAGTGCGCGGACGTCATCGGCGCGGCCGGCCGATGCCAGGTAGCGGGCCAGCGCCGGCTGTTCAAGGCTGATTCGTTCCACCGCCAAGATGATGGGGCGATCAAGTGCCAGCAGGCCGCAGACCAGCCGGGCCACGAAGGCCGGCGATTGCTCGTTGCCATGGGTCTCGCCGATGAGGATGACCCGTTCGGTGATGCGGTCGAGCTGCAGCTGCGGATCGGTTTCGCAGTTGGGTGCGGCGGCGCGGGCCATCGCAGCGAGCAACCCAAGGGCCACGGTGAAAAGGGCCTTGAGCAGGGGCGAGTTCATTGAGGTCCGAGTTCGTGAACGGCGTCCGTGATGATCCCGTCGATGCCGTCGGCAATGAGTCGCTCGGCAGTCGCCGCGTCGTTGACCGTGTAGACCAGCGCCCGCCAGCCCCTGGCATGCAGGCGCTCGATCAGCGCGCGGTCCATCAGTCGGTAGTTGGTGATGACTGCGACGACGCCCAGCGATTCCGCCGTGTCCCACCAGCCGTCCCACAGCTTGTCGAGCAGCAGGGCGCGGGGCAGGGCGGGCTCGGCGCCGCGCGCTGCCATCAGGGCTTCGGGCTTGAAGCTGCTCAGCAGCGGTGGCAGCGCGCCGGCCCAGAGCCGCGCTGCCTCGTGCGCCACGGCCGCGCCGGTGCGGGCCTCCTCGCCGGGGCAGGGCTTGATCTCGACATTCAGCGCGCAGCCATTGGCCTGGCAGAAGGCGGCGATCTGCGCAAAGCGCGGCAGCGGTTCGGCGGCAAACGGGGGGCTGTGCCAGGCGCCGGCGTCGAGCCCGGCCAGTTGCGCCCAGTCTGCTGAAGCCGGCGAGCCCTGGCCGCTGGTCGTGCGGTCCAGCGTGTCGTCATGCAGCAGGAAGGCCTGGCCGTCGCGGCTGAGCTTGACGTCGCACTCGAAGGCCCGAAAGCCAAAGCCGGCGCCCATGCGGAAAGCCGCCAGCGTGTTCTCCGGCGCCAGCTTGCCGGCGCCGCGATGGRCCAGCCACAGCGGATAGGGCCAATGCGTCTTCACAGCCTTTGCCCCGTCTTGGCATCGAAGCGGTGCAGGTGCAAAGGGCTGAAAGCGAGGTGCAGCCAGTCGCCCGGCTGGGGTGAAGGCAGGGTGGCGTCCAGGCGCAGCGTGAAGGGCGTGCCGGCGCCCAGCTTGCCATAGACCAGGCGCTCGGCGCCCAGCATCTCGATCATCTCCACGCGCAGGGGCCAGCCCCGGTCGGCCAGGTGCGCATGCTCGGGGCGCAGGCCCAGCGTGAGTTCGCCTTCCAYGCCCGGCGGCACGTCGAGCTCGGCGCCGTCGATGTAGAACTGCCCGCCGTGCTGTCGGCCCGGCAGCAGGTTCATGGCCGGCGAGCCGATGAAGCTGGCGACGAAGGTCGAGGCCGGCTGGCCGTAGACCTCCTCGGGCGTGCCCATCTGCTCGATGCGGCCGCCGTTCATGACGATGATGCGCTGCGCCAGCGTCATGGCCTCGACCTGGTCGTGGGTGACGAACAGCGAGGTGACGCCCAGCTCGCGGTGCAGTTTCTGAATCTCCAGCCGTGTCTGCACGCGCAGCTTGGCGTCGAGGTTGGACAGCGGCTCGTCGAACAAGAAGACCTGCGGGTCGCGCACGATGGCGCGGCCCATGGCCACGCGCTGGCGCTGGCCGCCGGACAGTTCGCGCGGCTTGCGTTCCAGCAGATGGCTCAGCTCCAGGATCTTGGCGGCACGCTGCACGCGCTCGTCGATCTCGGCTTTGGGCATCTTGCGCAGCTTGAGGCCGTAGGCCATGTTCTGGCCGACGCTCATGTGCGGGTAGAGGGCGTAGTTCTGGAACACCATGGCGATGTCACGGTCCGCCGGCTCGACGTTGTTGACGACCCGAGAGCCGATGGCGATCTCGCCCTCGCTGACCTCCTCCAACCCCGCCACCATGCGCAGCAGCGTGGACTTGCCGCAGCCCGAGGGGCCGACGATGACGACGAACTCGCCGTCGTGGACCTCGGCATCCACGCCGTGGATGACCTGCACCGCCTTGGCGCCGTGGCCATAGCGTTTGAAGAGTTTGCGGATGGAGATGGCAGCCATTTATTTCTCTGTATCTACCAAACCTTTAACGAACCAGCGCTGCATCAGGATCACGACCAGCGCGGGCGGGATCATGGCGAGCAGGGCCGTGGCCATGACGAGGTTCCAGTCGTTGGCCGCCTCGCCGCCGCTGATCATGCGTTTGATGCCGATGACCACGGGGTACATGGACTCGTCGGTGGTCACCAGCAGCGGCCAGAGGTACTGGTTCCAGCCGTAGATGAACTGGATGACGAAGAGGGCGGCGATGCTGGTGGTGGACAGCGGCAGCAGCACGTCCTTGAAGAAGCGCAGCGGCGAGGCGCCGTCGATGCGCGAGGCTTCCACCAACTCGTCGGGCACCGTCAGGAAAAACTGGCGGAACAAAAAGGTGGCCGTGGCCGACGCAATCAGCGGCACGGTCAGGCCGGCATAGCTGTTGAGCATGTGCAGGTCGGCCACCACCTGGTAGGTGGGCCCGATGCGCACTTCCACCGGCAGCATCAGCGTCACGAAGATGGCCCAGAAGAACAGCTGGCGCAGCGGGAAGCGGAAGTAGACGATGGCAAAGGCCGACAGCAGCGAGATGGCGATCTTGCCGACGGCAATCACCATGGCCGTCACGAAGCTCACCCACATCATGCGGGCCACCGGCGCGCTGGAGCCCGAACCGGTGCCGCCGCCCAGGGCCGTCGCCATGTTGTCGAGCAGATGGCCGCCGGGCAGCAGCGGCATGGGTGCGTGGACGATGTCCTGGGCCGTGTGGGTGGCGGCGACGAAGGTGATGTAGAGCGGAAAGGCCACCACCACCACGCCTAGAGCCAGGATGGCGTGGGCCAGCCAGTCCAGCCAGGGTTTTCTTTCGACCATCAGAAGGTACCCAGAGGCTCGGCGTGACCGAGCAGACGGGACAGGCGGCCCCAATCGAGGCGCAAAGCACAGCCGTAGCTCGTGCTACGGCGAGCATTTGCAACGACGAGTGGGGGTGTCTGGGCTGGATGAGCGGGCATGTCGGGCCTTTGGGTACCTTCTCTAGTAGTTCACTTTCTTCTCGACGAAGCGGAACTGCAGGATGGTCAGGCTGACGACGATGACCATCAGCACCACGCTCTGCGCCGCCGAGCCACCCAGGTCCAGGGCCTTGAAGCCGTCGTGATAGACCTTGTAGACCAGGATGGCCGTCTCCTTGCCGGGGCCGCCTTGCGTGGCGGCGTCGACGATGCCGAAGGTGTCGAAGAAGGCGTAGACGATGTTGATCACCAACAGGAAGAAGCTGGTGGGCGAGAGCAGCGGGAAGGTCACGTCCCAGAAGCGCCGCCAGGGGCTGGCGCCGTCGATGGCGGCCGCCTCGATGAGCGAGCGCGGAATGGACTGCAGGCCGGCCAGGAAGAACAGGAAGTTGTAGGAGATCTGCTTCCACACCGCGGCCATGACGATCAGCGTCATGGCGTGGTCGGGGTTGAGCAGGTGGTTCCAGTCGTAGCCCAGGGCCCGCAGCCCATAGGCCACGATGCCGATGGACGGCGCGAACATGAASAGCCACAGCACGCCGGCGATGGCCGGCGCCACGGCATAGGGCCAGATCAGCAGGGTCTTGTAGATGCCCGCGCCGCGCACCACGCGGTTGGCCATGACGGCCAGCAGCAGAGAAATCGACAGGCCCAGCACCGCCACCAGCAAGGAGAAAACCGCCGTGGTCTTGAACGAGTCGAGATAGCTCGCGTCGGCCCACAGCGCCTTGAAGTTGTCCAGGCCAACCCATTCGGTTGACAGGCCGAAGGCATCCTGCTGCTGCAGCGACTGCAGCAGCGCCTGGGCCGCCGGCCAGAAGAAGAACACGCCGATGACCGCCGCCTGCGGCGCCAGCAGCAGCCACGGCAGCCAGYGGGAGCGGAAGACGACGCGTTTTTCTTGCGCCATGTCAGTGCCCGCTCGGCCGTCCGGAGGGCACTGGCGCCCCCTCGGGGGGCAGCGAGTATGGCGAGCGTGGGGGCCTCATCTCAGTTCAGAGCTTGGCCGTTCTAGCGAATTTTTCGAGCTGCTCGTTGCCGCGCTGAATGGCGGCATCGATACCTTCCTTCGCGGTCTTCTTGCCGGCCCAGATCAGCTCGAATTCCTCATCGACGATGGTGCGGATCTGCGGGTGGTTGCCCAGGCGCACGCCACGCGACTTGTCGGTGGTCTTGCGGATCATCTGGTTGACGGCCACGTCGCTGCCCGGGTTGGCCTTGTAGAAGCCGCTGGCCTCGGTAGCAACAAAGGCCGCCTTGGTGGCCGGCAGGTAGCCGGTGCGCTTGTGGCTTTCCGAGGCGACATCGGCCCGCGCCAGGTATTCGAAGAACTTGGCCACGCCCTTGTACTCGGCCGGCTTCTTGCCTGCCATCACCCAGAGGCTGGCGCCGCCGATGACGGTGTTCTGCGGTGCGCCGGGCACGTCCGGGTAGTAGGGCAGGGCGGTGATGCCGAAGGCGAACTTGGCGTTCTTCTTGATGTCGCCGTAGATGCTGGACGAGGCCGTGGTCATGGCGCACTCGCCCGACACGAAGGTGGCGTCGGACGTATTGCCGCGGCCTTTGTAGACGAAGAGCCCTTGCTTGGACATGTTGGCCAGGTTCTCGATGTGGCGCAGGTGCAGCGGCGTGTTGAAGGCCAGGCGTGCGTCCAGGCCGCCGAAGCCGTTGTTCTTGGTGGCGAACTCGACGTTATGCCAGGCCGAGAAGCTCTCCAGCTGCRTCCAGCTCATCCACGATGTGGTGAGGGGGCACTTGCTGCCGTTGGCCTTGAGCTTGGCGGCCGCCGAAGCCACCTCGGGCCAGCTCGTGGGCGGCTTGTCGACGCCGGCGGCCTTCAATGCGTCCTTGTTGTAGAAGAAGACCGTCGTCGAGCTGTTGAAGGGGAAGCTCAGCATCTGGCCGTTGGGAGCCGTGTAATAGCTGGCCACTGCGGGCACATAGGCGCTGGGGTCGAAGGGGACGCCGGCCTCCTTCATGATGTCCGCCACCGGCTTGATGGCCGCCTTGCTGGCCATCATGGTGGCCGTGCCGACCTCGAAGACCTGCAGGATGTGGGGTGCATTGCCGGCCCGGAAGGCGGCGATGGCCGCGGGCATGGACTCGTCGTAGGTGCCCTTGAAGGTGGGGATGACCTTGTAGTCCTTCTGGCTGGCGTTGAAGTCTTTGGCCAGGTCGTTGACCCATTCACCGCGCGCGCCGCCCATGGCGTGCCACCACTGGATCTCGGTCTGGGCCTGGGCCGGGCTGGCCAGGCCCAGGGCAGCGCCCAGCGCCATGACATAGGCGAACGACTTCATTGCAGTGTCTCCATGCGGTGTTTTGCGGGCCAGCATAGCGCCGCTTGATGAGCGACGAATGGCGGGCAAACACGGTGGCGCCCTGGGGGCAACCCCCCTCGGTTAGGATTCCAACCCTTGCCGCGAGGGGCCGTGGCCACAAGCCGGGTAGTCCTTGCCCGCCCTGCTGCCGACCCGAGCCGCTGCCCGCCCGAACCAGCCTGCGAAGGCTACTTTTCCGGTCACGCCGGTTGCCATGAACGCTCCGCATCCCCTGATGCCCACCGCTGAAGCGGCTGAGAGCGCAGCCCCCCGGTTGCGCGAGATTCCCTACAACTACACGTCGTTCTCCGACCGCGAGATCGTCATCCGCCTGCTGGGCTCCCGGGCCTGGGAGCTGCTGGACCAGTTGCGGTTAGAGCGTCGCACGGGCCGCTCCGCGCGCATGTTGTACGAGGTGCTGGGCGACATCTGGGTGGTGCAGCGCAACCCGTATCTGCAGGACGACCTGCTGGACAACCCTCGCCGCCGTGGCCAGCTGATCGAGGCCCTGCACCATCGCCTGGGCGAGGTGGAGAAGCGCCGTGACGCCGCTGCCGATGCGCAACGCGACGCGTCGGTCGGTGAGCTGCTGAAGGCGGCGCGTGGTGCAGTGGCCGAGTTCGCACTGATGTTTGAGCGCGTTGCTGAACTGCGCAAGCGCTCGGCCAAGAAGCTCGCCAAGCACACCGCCAAGGACAACATCAAGTTCGACGGCCTGTCGCGCGTGTCCCACGTGACGGACGCGACCGACTGGCGCGTCGAGTACCCCTTCGTCGTGCTGACGCCCGACACCGAGGCCGAGATGGCCGGCCTCGTGGGCGCCTGCTTCGAGCTGGGGCTGACCGTGATTCCGCGAGGCGGTGGCACGGGCTACACGGGCGGCGCGATTCCGCTGGTGTGGAACAGCGCCGTCATCAACAC
>NZ_JBFULE010000193.1:0-7908 GCF_056400485.1 Roseateles sp. P5_B10 | reverse complement strand
GGTAGGCGATGGCTTTGGCCTAGATCGGGATGCCATTCGCGATCGCGATTTCGGTTGCGATCGGCGTGTAGAGATCAACGTCGGCGGCCACCTCGTCGTACGGGTGGATCGACACGATCAGTGAGTAGCGCACGGCGACGCCGGCGCGGTCACTGTCGTTCCAGTCCTTCCGCCCGCCCCAACCCGGCGGGCTTTTTCACTTGGTCTTCGCGGGCCAGAAGGACTCCACTAGGCATTGCAAATCAATGACCCGGAGCTGCACCGTCACCGCAGAGCGCGAACCTTCTCGGCGCCTTCTTCCGGGGTGGCAACCTGCATCAGTTCGACATTCCCGAACCGTGCCAGTTCGGAAAGGCGCATCTGCATGCGTGACGCATAGCCTAACGCGCTGTCTGATGGGCTATGCACGAGGACATCCTCGTTGACCAAAAGGATCGGCGACAGCGCGTTGCCGTCCATCACTTCCCGAAGAAGCCCAATTTCGAACAGCTTGCTCTGCGCCTCGCGCATGGCGTGATGAGCCTGCCGCTCCGTTGCTGGCAATGACGTGACCTGAACAATCCACCTGCTAAATGCGTAGTCAATGGTCAGATCGATCTGCGAATTCCGCGGCCTGAACCGCCGATCAAAACGGGCCTTCATCTCGGCATCGTCGGAGGCCACATAGCGTTTCATCGTTTTGAGGAACTCCGACGTTCGGACGGTCGATCGAGGAGTCTCGGCCGCGGCTTCCTCTTCGATCATCGCGTCTGCGCTGGCAAAGGCGCTCACACTGCGGACGGCCGCGTTGAGCACCTGGTCGACGTCGTATCCCCTGCATGTCATCAGCGGCGCTGCAACAAAGCCATGGAATGGCGGCACCAAATCCGCCAGAGGCATGCCTGCGGCTTGCTGGGAGGACATGTAGTCAGCGACCTGCTGCAGTACGCCCTTCGATGCGTTTCCACGTTGCCTACCGACCATCGCAACTAGTCGTTCTGGTGACAACACGCAATACGTCTTCGCCGCCATGACCACTTGCGTCGAGTCGTGCGGCTCCAAGGCGATCAACGCGACGACCCTTTCACCTGTTCCCGCGACCGGCTCCCAGAAGATTGGCCGGTACAGGGCTACGCAGGGCGGGTCTTGGTACGCTGCGCCGGGGCCTTCGAGGCTTTGCTGGAAGAGGGCCATTCGAGACGTTGGGTTGGGTTTTTTAGGCGCTTGCCGAGATGTAGCGGCAAGGCCGGAAGGCGCAACTCGATGGACGAAAGATAGTACCAAGCCATCATCAGTACGGTATCCAGCTCCGAGATTCCTGTTGTCGACTGTGTCCACTGTCGGGCTTGTCCGACCATCCAGAGCAGACGCTGCTTGTAGCTGTTGAGGCTTTGCGGAACAGCCTGCATCTTGTGGTCATGGCAACGAGTGACGACCTCGTGGACGAGAGTGTTCTCTAACGGGTGGTAGTCGATCACCCCCGCTCGAACGTTAGAGTCAGTGAAGCGCTTCATGGCCTTTGCCACCGGCTGCAGCGTGAACTCGTGATCAATCAGCCACCAGCGATTTCCGTCGAAGACGACGTTCTCGAAATGGCGGTCCTCGTTGGCGACCAGTTCGTCCCAAACGGCGCCAATCGGACCTTGAGGGGTATCGCACAGCCGCCGCCAGACCCAATCTTCCACGGCCTCAAGGCCAACTGGCCTTGCAAGAGTGTCGTCAGGCCACTGCAATTCGCTGCCGAAGCAGAGCACCTTATCGCCCATTGCTCCCGTCGCGCGCGCGGGCAGCCCTGGAAGCTGATCGCGCTGCGCAAGCACCAGCGAACCTCGAGGGACTTGCAGTTTCAAGGCTTGCGCGGCGAGAGAGCAGGCCAGCTCGGTAGCCAGAACTTCCTTGCGAGGCACCCACTTGATGCACAGCGATACGCCGGGTTCAGTATTGCCGTGGTACTGGGCCAAGCCCCGCCACACCTTGTTCTCATGTCGGCCGGGCAACAGCAGTCCGCCGCTAACCATTCGGTAGACCGGAGGCGTGCGCCACCGTTGGAGGTCTGCGGCACCGTCTGTGATCGCCACTTAGCGCCCTTTAAGTTCGCGCCGCAAAGGAAGCGGGCTTACGTCGTGATTTCGCACCTCAGCCCACTAGGCTGCAACACTGCGTTTGCCAGCCTGGCGACCTTCATAGCGCACGAATCGCCGTCTTCGTCAGCTCTTTGGGATCGACGTAGCCCGGCGCGAGCTGCGCATTGTTCGCACCATAGAGCGCGAACCGATCTGGGAGCCAGAGGGGAAACTCTCGCGCAGACAGTTCATGGTTTGGCGAGCAATCGACGGACCAGCATCGCAGCATGTACCCTGCGTTGGCCGCCCTCAATCGCACTTTGAAGACGCCGTCGACCATTCCATAGTCGGAGCGAACAAGCTCAGGTCGCGGATGATCTGGATGCGGAACAAGTTCCAGGTCGATGACCCGGCTCCACTGCGCATCTTGCTCAGCCGACTCTTCCCTCTTCGCAGGGCTGTCTTCCAGCACCATCGGATTCTCGATCCGCGTCAGCACGTAGTCTCGAAACTGTTGGTGCTCGCGATCAAAAGCACGAACGTGCCACCGCACGCCGTTGTCGACGAGTGCAATTGGCACCAGCGTCTTCTCCGTGCGACCCCGCTCAACAGACGTGTAAGCGGCGCGGACAGCCAGCCCTCTATGAATCGCGCGTGAGATCGGCGCGATTACGTCGGCCGCCGGCACTGCAAGCGGGACAGGGATGTCGCATCTAACAAGCGACTCAGTCTCCGACCCAAGGCCCTCGCCGAAGCCTTGCGAGAGCGCCGTCAAAACCCGTTGCGGCGAGTGCTTGAACAACGGTTTGAAGGTTGGCAGCGGGCGGTAGGCCTTCTGAGCTTGATCAAGTTCACAGTTCTCTGGGGCCAGCTCCCTGTAGAGGGCAATGTCTCGCGTGGCGCCCGAAGGGCCTGTCTCGAACTTTTCAGCCAGCTCCAGGCGGCGCAGCTCTCCCAGGAAATAGAGAGAGAAATCTATGTAGGCGAGCCGTTCTCGTTGCGGGCGGGCAAGTTCATCGAGGGTGGCGCGAAGAAGGGAAGAGTCGATCTCAGGCATTTTTTCCATCATACGCGTTTGGTGCCATTAAGCATCCATTTTGGATCTTTGACCAACCCAAAATGATCATGTATAGTGGCGTCCGTGGGCTCGAATGGAGACCACGACGGCACCAAAAGCAACCAACCAAGCGTAGGAGGTCCGATGAAAAGCAGCAAATAAAAAGGGCAAGCTCGAAAGCTTGCCCCTGGGGTGAACCCGGCCGAAGCCAGACTCAGATGTGGAAGTCGCGAGTGTCTTTGGCCATGCCCCGGGCGTCAAGAGTCCCGAGACGCCAGCCGGGGGGCCGTCCACTTTGGCCGGTCCTGGATGAATTCATTCGCGAGATTTTTTATGCAAATCGATACCCATGATTCGCACCATATCGGTGCGAGCAGCAACCGCCAGGGCCAAGCCATCGAGGTCCTGGACGAGAACTTCAACCCGCGCGGCGCGCGCCTCCACGACGACCGTGTGACCGGCCGTCAGATCGCCGAAGCCGCAGGCTTCAACTCCATCGACGAGGTGATCGTCCTCCAACAGCTGAACAACGGTGCGCTGGAGGAGATCCGCCCTGAAGAGCTCGTCGACCTCACCCAGCCGGGCGTGGAGCGCTTCTTCGTCATCGAGGGCGATGCGACCTACCGCCTCTTCCTGGACGGTCTCAAGCTTGAGTGGCCGCGTGCGAAGGTCAACGCCTGCACCTTGCTGCGCCTGGCCCGCAAGGGTGACGAGTTCGAGGTTGTGCAGCAGTTGAAAGATGCGCCGGACAAGGTGCTGGACGAGGACGACATGGTGGACCTGTCCCACAAGGGCACGGAGCACTTCAAGACCCGCAAGGCCAGCAAGCTGATCAAGGTGGTCTACAACGAGCAGCCGTTCGAGCTGGCCAAGGGCACCTACACGACCGAGCAGCTGATCGCCATCTTCGAGGTCGAGCCGGGCTACATCCTCGACTTGTGGGTGAACGGCAAGCTGGTCGAGCTGAAGCCCGGGGAAGAACTGAAGCTCAAGGCCGGCATGCACTTCACGTCGCATCCGCCGCGGGGGCAGTCGTCGTGAGCGCCGCGCAGCTCAGTGCGCTGCAGGCCATCGTGCCCAGCGCCGAAGCGTTCCAGGACGGGGGCCGCCTGCTGGCCTTTCTGCCTGGCCTCAAGGTCGAGACGCGCAGCGGCACCGTCGTCTGCGATGCGCTGCTCCACCCCCACGAGCACTCCGGCTACCTGACCCGGCTCTTCCTGGATCGCCAGATACCCGGCGGCAGCGCGAACAACTGGACCGCACATACGTTGGGTGGCCGCACTTGGTACGCCTGCTCGTGGCAGGGCATCGAGGCCGCGCTCCCCTGGGTGCAGATCTTGATGAACCACTTGAGGGCATTCCGATGAAGATCCACATCAAGATCACCGAGGCGCTCCTAGCACAGGTTCGCGCCGACCTGCACCGCCGCCACGCGTTCGCCTTCGAACGCGTTGGCTTCCTGACCGCGGGCGCGACGCGCCCGCGTGACGGCGGCATCCTGCTTCTCTGCCGCAGCTATCACCCGGTGGCCGACGAAGACTACGAGGCCAGCGCGACGGTTGGTGCCCAGATCGGTTCCGACGCGATGCGCAAGGCGATCGAGGCGGCGCACCCGGGCAAGTCGGCCCTCCTTCACATCCACACCCACGGCGGCCGCGGCGTACCGGTCTTCTCTAAGACTGACCTGGTCAGCGGCGCCCAGTTCGTGCCTGGCTTCTTCAACGCGCTGCCGCGCACGCCCCACGGCCTGCTTGTCCTGAGCAATACCAGCGCCAAGGGCTTGGTATGGACGGCGAAGAACGCCAAACCCCAGTACGTCGACGGGTTCACGCAGGTGGGCCGCTCGGTTCAGAAATTTGGAGATCGCTATGAGCAAGCATGACCGTCAGAGCTTCCTTGGCGCCAAGAGCGAGCAGGACCTGAAGCGCGCGAAGGTCGGCGTCATCGGCCTAGGCGGCGGCGGGTCGCATGTCGTCCAACAGCTCGCCCACCTTGGCGTCAGCAACTACGTGCTGGTCGACCCGGACACCATTGACGAGACGAATCTGAACCGCCTGGTCGGTGGAACCCTGGAAGATGTGAAGCGCGGGACTTTGAAGGTCGACATCGCCGAGCGCATGATCCGTGCCGTCGTCGCTGACGCCAGCATCGGCGCCCACCCTACACAGTGGCAAGAGGCGGCCAAGGAACTCCAGACCTGCGATGTGTTGATCGGCTGCTTGGACGCCGTGGCGGCCAAGGATCAGCTCGACAAGTTCTGCCAGCGCTTCCTGATCCCGTATATCGACATTGGCATGGACGTTCACAAGGTGGGTGCCGGCTTCCTCATTTCTGGCCAGGTGGTGCTGATCACGCCGGGGAGCCCTTGTCTGCGCTGCATGGGCTTGGTGACTGAGGAAGCGCTAGCTCAGGAGGCTCGCAACTACGGCGCCGCAGGCGGCAAGCCTCAGGTCGTGTGGCCCAACGGCGTCCTGGCATCGACGGCCGTCGGTCTTTTCACTCAGCTGATCTGCCCCTGGCATAGCGGCAACCGCCCGGCTGCGTTCCTTGAGTACGACGGCAACAAGGGCACGTTGATGCCGAGCAAGAGCTTTGCATTCGTGACGGAAAGTCCATGCCCACACTACTTTCCGGAAGAGACTGGAGACCCGCTCTTTGACGTCAGGCAGGCGCCCCAAGAAGAAGCGCCAAAACTGCGCATCGAAGTCTTTCGGCGTTGGCTGAGATCCTTGCTGACGCCCCTGCTAGGAAAGCGCGCCGCGCTACGTTCCAACTGAGTCAAGGATGGGTACGACCGAGTTCAGAGTTGTGCGCAAACAGTTCCGAGTTGTGCGCAAACCGACACCGACACCGACAGCCACCACATGCAGCCCATCCCCCCAAATCTGCAGCCTGTCGCCCTCCGCTAGGTCGCTCCCGGAGCCACGAGATATGGTGTGCTACATCAGCAACACACCTCGGAGCTCCCATGACTCCCACCTGGACAGACCAGGCACCGATCTACCAGCAGCTCGCCGACCGACTGGCCGTGCAGCTGCTTGACGGCAGCCCCCCGGAAGGCGAGGCCCTGCCGTCGGTGCGACAGCTCGCCAGCCAGTACGTCATCAACCCGCTCACCGTCACGCGGGCGCTGCAGGCGCTCAGCGAGCACGGCCTGATCGAGTCTCGCCGCGGCCTGGGCATGTATGTGATGAGCGGCGCCCGCGAGCGTTTGCTGCGCCAGGAGCGCGAGCAGTTCCTGCAGAAGGACTGGCCGGCCCTGCGCGCCAAGCTCAAGCGGCTGGGCCTGACCGCCAAGGATCTGAACTGGGAGTCGACATGAACCTCATCGAAGCCAAGAACATCACGCTGCGCTACGGCAAGAAGACAGCGCTGAACGACGTTTCCGTCGCGGTGCCCAAGGGCCGCGTCGTCGGCCTGTTGGGCCRCAACGGCGCCGGCAAGACCWCGCTGATGAAGGCGATGGTTGGCCTGCTGCCGGTGCAGGGCGAGCTGAGCGTGCTGGGGCTGGAGCCGACCAGGAACCGCCAGCAGCTGCTGACCGAGCTCAGCTACATCCCCGACGTGGCGGTGCTGCCACGCTGGGCCCGCGTGCACGAGMTGATCACGCTGATGGGCCGGCTGCAACCCAAGTTCTCTGCCGAGCGCGCGCGCACCCTGCTCAAGCGCACCAGCGTTAGCGAGGGCGACAAGATCAAGAGCCTGTCCAAGGGCATGGTGGCCCAGACGCACCTGGCACTGATCGCCGCCATCGACGCGAAGCTGATGATCCTGGACGAGCCGACGCTGGGCCTGGACGTGGTGTCGCGCAAGAGCTTTTACGAGATGCTTATCGACGAGTGGTGCGACGGCGAACGCAGCGTGCTGATCTCGACCCACCAGGTCGAGGAGGTGGAGGCGCTGCTGTCCGACGTGATCATGCTGGACGAAGGCCGCGTGGCGCTGTCGATCAGCCTGGAGGACATCGACCGCCGTTTCGTGGCGCTGAACCACGACCCGGCCGCCGCCGACGCGATGGCCGCCGCCCACCCGCTGCTGCGCTACCGCGAGCAGGGCCGCACGACCTCGCTGTTCGACGGCCCGCCGCCCGAGCACATCACAAGCCTGGGCCAGCGCGTGCGCCCCAGCCTCGTCGACCTTTTCATGGCGCTGACCCGCAACCCGGCGCTGAACGGCAAGCAAGCCTGAACTGGAGCAAATGCCATGAACAACCACATCCCCACCCTGCTGCTGCGCGAGTGGATGCAGCACAAGCGCGGCTGGCTGATCGCCGCCTTCGCCCCGCCGATCCTTTTCCTGGCCATGCTGCCCTTCGGCCATGTGCAGGGCCTGCCGATGGAACACCCGGAGCTGATCGGCCTGGCCATCCTGCTGCTGAGCACCTGCGCGGTGTATGTCATCTGCCTGCTGGTGGCGTTGTTCCAGTTGCCCGGCTTGGCGCGGCGTGATGCGCAGGACCGCTCGATCGAGTTCTGGCTCTCCCTGCCGGGGCGCCCGAGCGAGAGCGTCGCGTCGACGGTGCTGGCGCATGCCTGGCTGGCGCCTCTGGGCGGMGCTGTCGTGGGGGCCCTTTTTGGCCTGCCGATCGCGATGTCGGTGCTGGGCAGCAAGGCGGGCTTGGGCGCGGCCATGTCGGTGAACTGGGGCGAGGTCGTCTCGGCGGCAACGCCCCTGCTGCTGCGTGGCCTCGTGGGCACCGTGCCGCTGATGCTGTGGCTTGCGCCGATGATCTTCGTGCTGATGGCCGCTTCGGCCTGGCTCAAGCGCCTGGGCGTGCCGCTGGTCTTCGTCGGCGGCTTCGTTGTCACC
>NZ_JBFULE010000192.1:0-7933 GCF_056400485.1 Roseateles sp. P5_B10 | reverse complement strand
ACCAAGGACATCTTTTCAAGCCAACTCTTGGCAAGGTCTGAAAACCTGGCTATAGTCGCGGGCTTTCCCGCCCTGGCTGGAACTGCAGAAAACTTGGTGAATGGCTTTGGTCACAACGACCTCCAGCCCGCCGCCGAAAGTATCAGCAGTGAAGTGCAAGACGCGGTAGCGTGCATGTCGAAGCAATTCGGCAACGCCCGGATGACGGGCTCAGGCGCTGCAGTGTTTTCAGTACTCGCCGGGAATGGAAAAGATGGCAATGACGACCAGTCCCTGGCGACATTACTGCGGGCCAGACCTGCGGAGTGGACCGGTCGAATCTGCCACAGCCTGGCTCAACACCCGCTCGCGGGCTGGGCCGGCTGACAAAGGTTTATAGGGTTCGGCCGCTCGGCCGGGTCCTGTGTAGGGGAGTCGCCAAGTTGGTCAAGGCATCGGATTTTGATTCCGACATGCGAGGGTTCGAGTCCTTCCTCCCCTGCCAAATGTTTTCCGTACTTCGCTGAACCGGCTGCGCATTCAGCGGGCCACTGACTCAAGGAAGCCCAGTGCTGCTCAACACGGTTCTCTTCACCGGCAACGCGAACCCGGTCCTCTCTCAGGAAATGGCCACCCATCTCGGTCTCGAGCTGGGCAAGGCCGTCGTCGGGCGTTTCTCGGACGGTGAAGTCGCCGTCGAGATCCAGCAGAACGTGCGCGCCCGCGACGTCTTCGTCATCCAGCCCACCTGCGCGCCGACGAACGAGAACCTGATGGAGCTGCTGATCATGGCGGACGCGCTCAAGCGCTCCAGTGCCCGCCGCATCACCGCCGTCATCCCCTATTACGGCTATGCCCGCCAGGACCGCCGCCCACGCTCCACCCGCGTGCCGATCTCGGCCAAGGTCGTCGCCAACCTGCTGGAAACCGTCGGCGTCGAGCGTGTGCTGACCATGGACCTGCACGCCGACCAGATCCAGGGCTTCTTCGACATCCCGGTCGACAACATCTACGCGTCGCCCGTCCTGCTGTCGGACCTGAAGAGCCGCAACTACAGCGACCTCGTCGTCGTGTCGCCGGACGTCGGCGGCGTGGTGCGCGCCCGCGCCCTCGCCAAACAGCTCGGCTGCGACCTGGCCATCATCGACAAGCGCCGCCCAACCGCCAACGTGTCCGAAGTGATGCACGTCATCGGCGAGATCGACGGCCGCAACTGCGTGATCATGGATGACATGATCGACACCGCCGGCACCCTCGTGAAGGCGGCCGATGTGCTGAAGGCGCGTGGCGCCAAGAGCGTGTTCGCCTATTGCACCCACCCCATCCTGTCGGGCCCGGCCATCGAGCGCATCGCCAGCTCGCAGCTGGACGAAGTCGTCATCACCAACACCATTCCGCTGACCGACGCGGCCAAGGCCTGCAAGAAGATCCGCCAACTGTCGGTGGCCTTCCTGTTCGCCGAGACCATCCGCCGTATTTCCGACGGCGAGTCGGTCACCAGTCTCTTCTCGGAACAAAACAACAATTTCTAGCCAGTCCGAGTAGGGTCCCTCCCGCAAGCGGGGCCCTCCCAATCTCTCGGAGCAGAACAACAACTTCTGTTTCGAGTTCGCCGCGGTCGCAAGACCGCATTCCCAACGGTGCCTGGTCGCGGGTGCCGTTTCTCTTTTTGGAGAAAACCATGAAGTTCGTCGCTTTTGAGCGCAAATTGCAGGGGACCGGAGCGAGCCGCCGCCTGCGCGTGGCCGGCAAAGTGCCCGGTATCGTTTTTGGCGCCGGTGAGCCCGTCATGATCGAACTCGATCACAACGCGCTGTTCCACGCCCTCAAGAAGGAAGCCTTCCACAGCTCGCTGCTGGACATGGAACTGGCTGGCGCCACCACGCAAGTGCTGCTGCGCGATTTCCAGATGCACCCGTACAAGCCGCAAGTCCTGCACTGCGACTTCCAACGCGTGGACGCCACGACCAAGATCACGAAGAAGGTGCCGCTGCACTTCATCGGTGAAGACACGTCGCCGGCCGTCAAGACCGACCACTGCACGGTCAACCACGTTGTGACCGAACTGCTGATCACCTGCCTGGCCAAGCAACTGCCCGAGTTCATCGAGGTGGACCTGTCTGGCTTGACCCAGGGTCACTCGCTGCACGTCAACGACATCAAGCTGCCGGAAGGCATCAAGGTCGTGACGCACGGCAAGCCGAACCCCGTCATCGCGACGCCGATCGCGCCGGTTGCTGAAGAAGTCATCGTTGCCGCCGCTCCGGTGGTCGACGACGGCAAGAAGAAGAAGAAGAAGTAATTTCTTCGAGGCTTCAAGCCAAAGACGAGGGGCTCCGCAAGGAGCCCTTTTTCATTGCGCCGGCAGCCGGCCACCCAGGTTCTTCAGCAGCAGATTGGCCGCCACCAGCTGGCGGTTGCGGGCAGACAGCAGGTTGGCTTCGGCCGAGAGCAGCGAACTCTGCGCCGCGCTGACGTTCAAGAAGCTGACCGTGCCGGCGCGGTACTGGGCCAGCACGATGTCGAGGTTTCGCTGGGCGGCCTCGAAAGCGTCACGCTGCAGGGCCAGCGCGGCACCGGATTCGGCGAACTGCACGAGGTTGTCCTCGACCTCCTGAAACGCCGTCAGCACCGCCTGGCGGTAGTTGGCGGTGGCGGCATCGGCCGAGGCGCGAGCTTGGGCCGAGGCCAGCTTGCGTTGGCCGCCATCGAAGATCGGCTGCGCCACGGCCGCACCGATGCTCCACAGCAGATTGGGCGCCGAGATCAGGTTGGACCAGGACGAGCCGCGGTAGCCGGCGCTGGCCGACAGGTCGATTGCGGGGAAGAAGGCCGCATCGGCGATGCCGATCTGCGCATACGCCGCCGTCTGGCGGGCGCGCGCGGCGGCGATGTCGGGGCGCTGGGCCAGCATCGTCGACGGCACCAGGTCGGGTACCGGCGGCAGCTCGGGCAGGCGAGAGCTGGGCAGCAGCTGGAACTGCCCCGGCAGCTTGCCGACCTGGGTGGCGATGGCATGCTCAAGTTGCGCGCGCTCGGTGCGCATGTCGCTGAGCTGCGACTGCACGCTGCGCAGCTGGGTGCGCGCCTGCAGCACATCGGTCTGCGCGACGACGCCGCCGGCATAGCGGGCCTCGGTCAACTCCAGCGCTCGCTGGTTGGCGGTCACGGTGCGCTCCAGCAGCGCCTGCTGCGCCTCGGCGGTGCGCAACGCGAAATAGCTTTGCGTCAGCGTCGCCTGCGCCGACAGGCGCAGCGCGGCCAGATCGGCCTGGCTGGCCTGGTAGTTCGCGCCGGCGGCCTTGACGCCTTCGGCGAGGCGCCCCCAGAGATCGATCTCCCAGGCCGCGTTGGCCGTCAGCGAGTTGTTGGTCGACACGGTGCGCTGGCCGTTGCCGTTCTCGGCCGTGGCGGATCGGGTGCTGCCAGCGCCAACGGACAACGTGGGAAAAATGGCCGAGCGGCTGGCTGCAAGCACCGCGCGGGCCGATGCAACCTGGGCCAGGGCCGCGGCAAGGTTCTGGTTGCCGACGACGAGGTCGGCTTGCAGGCTGTCCAGCACCGGATCTTTGAACATCGTCCACCAGGCCTCGGGCACGGCGACCTCGGGCGCCACGCGCCGCCATTCGGTCGAGCCCGTGAAGTGCTCGGGCGGCGGGGCTTCAGCAGGCGGGTGCTGCGAGGTCACGGCGCAGCCGGCAAGCAGCAGGGCGATGGTCAAGGGAGCAAGGGCAGTCTTCAGCATGGCTTAGGTCGCGGTCTGGATGACAGCTGCACGAGCAGGCGCGCGCTTCTTGCGGCTCAGCCTGTCCATGCAGCAGAACACGACGGGCGTGGTGTAGAGGGTCAGCAGCTGGCTCAGCAGCAGGCCGCCGACGATGGAGATGCCCAGCGGCACGCGCAGCTCAGCGCCTTCGCCATGGCCCAGGGCCAGCGGCACGGCGCCGAAGACAGCGGCCACCGTCGTCATCAGGATGGGCCGCAGCCGCAGCAGCGCCGCGCGGTAGATGGCAGCACCTGGCGACAGCCGGCTGCCGCGCTCCTCGGCCGCATGCTGGGCCGAGATGGCGAAGTCCAGCATCATGATGGCGTTCTTCTTGACGATGCCGATCAGCAGGATGACGCCGATCAACGCAATGATGGTGAAGTCGGTCTTGAAGGCCATCAGCGCGAGCAATGCGCCGACGCCCGCCGAGGGCAGCGTCGACAGGATGGTGATCGGGTGGATGAGGCTCTCGTAGAGCATGCCCAGCACCAGGTAGATGGTCACGATGGCCGCGAGGATGAGCAGGGGCTGGGACTTGAGGGACGCCTGGAAGGCCTGGGCCGTGCCCTGGAAGCTGCCGCGCACCGACACCGGCGCGCCGCTGCCCGCCACGGCGTCATTGATGGCGACGACCGCATCCGACATCGACACGCCCTCGGCCAGGTTGAAGCTGATGGTGCTGGCCGGCGTGCCGCTCTGGTGGTTGACGGACAGCGGCGTGTTGGTCGTCTCGACGCGCGCCACCGCCGACAGCGGCACCTGCTGGCCGGCGCTGCTGGTCAGCATCAGCCGGTCCAGGGTCTGCGGACTTTGCAGCCAGACGGGCGCCAGCTCCATGACGACGCGGTACTGGTTCAGCGGGTTGTAGATGACGCCGACCTGGCGCTGGCCGAAGGCGTTGTTCAACGTGCTGTCGAAGCCGCCCATCGTGATGCCGAGCCGTGCCAGCGCGTCACGGTCGACGACGAGGGACGTCTGCGTGCCCTTGTCCTGCTGGTCGGTGTTGACGTCGGTGATCTCCGGCACCTCGGTCAGCGCGCGGCGGATGCGCGGCTCCCAGGTGCGCAGGTCTTCCAGGCTGTCCGACTGCAGCGTGTACTGCAGCGAGGCATTGGCCTGGCGGCCGCCGATGCGGATGTCCTGCACGGGCGCCATGAAGAGATTGGCGCCGGGCACTTTGGCCAGCTTGCCGCGCAGCCGGTTGATGACGGCGTCGATGCTCTCCTCACGCTCGGCCTGGGGCTTCAGGCTGATGAACATGTTGGCGCTGTTGCGCTGGCCGCCGCCGGTAAAGCCGGTGACATTGGCCACCGCCGGGTCGGCGCGCACGATGTCATGGAAGGTGCGCAGCTTGAGCTGCATGGACTGGAAGGAGGAGGCCTGGTCGGCCTGCACGCCGCCAGTCATCAGGCCGGTGTCCTGCTGCGGGAAGAAGCCCTTGGGGATGGTCATGTAGAGATGCACGTTCAGCGCGACGACGCCGGCCAGCACCAGCAGCGCGACGGGCTGGTGGCGCAACGTCCAGCGCAGCGTGCGGCGGTAGCCGCGCATCAATGCGCGTTGCAGGCGTCCGAGAAATTGGCCGACGCGGCCGGCCTTCTTCGCCTCGGCATGGGGCTTGAGCAAGGTCGCGGCCATCATGGGCGTGGTGGTCAGCGACACGACCATGGACACCAGGATGGCCACCGACAGCACGACGGCGAACTCGCGGAACAGCCGCCCGACGATGCCACCCATGGCCAGGATGGGGATGAAGACGGCAATCAGGCTCAGCGAGATGGAAACGACGGTGAAGCCGATCTCGCGCGCGCCTTTCAGCGCCGCCTCGCGGGGCGGCACGCCGCGCTCGATGTGGCGCGAGATGTTCTCGAGCACGACGATGGCGTCGTCGACGACGAAGCCCGTCGCCACCGTCATCGCCATCAGCGACAGGTTGTCGATGCTGTAGCCCAGCAGGTACATGAAGCCGCAGGTGCCGGCCAGCGACACCGGCACGGCCACAGCCGGCAGCAGGGCGGCACGGAAGCGCCGCAAGAAGATGAAGACGACGACGATGACCAGGCCGAAGGAGATGGCCAGCGTGCGCTGCACCTCCTTGATGCTGCCGCGGATGGTCGACGTGCGGTCCATGACGACGTCGACATTGATGGCCGGCGAGATGGAGGCGCGCAGCTGCGGCAGCAGAGCCCGCACGGTGTCCACCGTCTTGATGATGTTGGCGCTGGGTGCCTTGTTGAGGATCAGCAGCACGGCCGAGCGGCCATTGGCCAGGCCGTCGTTGCGCAGGTCCTGCACGCTGTCCTCGATGGAGGCCACGTCGCGCAGCTGCACGGCGGCGCCGTTCTTGTAGCTCAGCACCAGGGGTGCGTAGTCGCTGGCGAGGCGGGCCTGGTCGTTGGCGATGATCTGCCAGGTGCGGTCGCCGCTCTCCAGTTGCCCCTTGGGCCGGTTGGCATTGGTGGCGACAACGGCCGCCCTGACCTGATCCAGCGAGATGCCCTGGGCGGACAGCTTGTTCGGGTCCAGCTCGATGCGCACCGCCGGCAACGCACCGCCGCCCACGCTGACCTGGCCGACACCGTCGACCTGCGACAGGCGCTGCGCCAGCACGGTGGACGCGGCGTCGTACATCTGGCCGCGCGTCAGCGTGTCCGACGTCAGCGCGACGATCATGATGGGCGCGTCGGCCGGGTTGACCTTGCGGTAGCTCGGGTTGCTCGGCATGCCGGTGGGCAGCAAGGCACGCGAGGCATTGATGCCGGCCTGCACGTCGCGGGCGGCGCTGTCGATGTCGCGGCTGAGGTCGAACTGCAGCGTGACGCGGCTGCTGCCGAGCGACGAGGACGAGGTGATCTCCGTGACGCCGGCGATGCTGCCGAGCGTGCGCTCCAGCGGCGTGGCCACGGTCGCGGCCATCGTGTCGGGGCTGGCGCCGGGCAGGGAAGCGCTGACCGAGATGGTCGGGAACTCGACCTGCGGCAGCGGCGCGATGGGCAGCAGCAGGTAGGCGATGGCCCCCGCCAGCGCCAGGCCGCAAGTGATCAGCGCCGTGCCGATGGGGCGCTCGATGAAGACGCGCGACAGGTTCACGCCACGGCCTCCTTCGCCTGGCCGCGGCGCTTGAGGCGCGCGGCCACCGATGCGAAGCCCAGGTAAATGACCGGCGTCGTGAACAGCGTCAGCAGCTGGCTGACGATGAGGCCGCCGACCATGACGACGCCCAGCGGGTGGCGCAGCTCGCTGCCCACGCCGGTGCCGAGCATCAGCGGCAGCGCGCCCAGCAGGGCCGCCATCGTCGTCATCAGGATGGGCCGGAAACGCAGCAGGCAGGCCTCGAAGATGGCGTCGCGCGGCGTCTTGCCATGATCGCGTTCGGCCTCCAAGGCGAAGTCGATCATCATGATCGCGTTCTTCTTGACGATGCCGATCAGCAGCACGATGCCGATGATGGCGATGATGTCCAGGTCGAGGCGGAAGGCCAGCAGGGCTAGCAGCGCACCCAGGCCGGCGGAGGGCAGCGTCGACAGGATGGTCAGCGGGTGGATGGTGCTCTCGTAGAGCACGCCCAGCACGATGTACATCGTCACGATGGCCGCGAGGATGAGCAGCAGCGTGCTCGTGAGGGACGCCTGGAAGGCCAGGGCCGCACCCTCGAATCGCGTCTCGACGCTGAGCGGCAGCTGCAACGCATCGACCTCGGCGCGGACCGCCTTGACCGCTTCGCCGAGCGAGGCGCCGGGCGCGAGGTTGAAAGACAGGGTCGACGACGGGAACTGCGCCACGTGGTTGACGGCCAGCGGCGCCAGCTTCTCGCTGAAGTGCGCCACCGAGCTGAGCGGCACTTGCACGCCACCCGCGCCGGGCACATAGAGGCGCTTCAGGCCGTCCAGCCCCTGGCGGTATTCGGGCGCCACTTCCAGCACGACGCGGTACTGGTTGCTCTGCGTGAAGATGGTCGAGATCAACCGCTGGCCGAAGGCGCTGTACAGCGCACTGTCGATGGCCGCGACGCTGACGCCCAGCCGGCCGGCCGCGTCGCGGTCGATGTCGACATAGGCTTGGAGGCCCTTTTCCTGCTGGTCGCTGGCCACATCGACGATCTGCTTCAGGCCACGCAGCCGCTCCAGCACGGCCGTCGTCGAACGGCTCAACTCGGCGGAGTCCGGCGAAGACAGCGTGAACTGGTAC
>NZ_JBFULE010000191.1:0-8008 GCF_056400485.1 Roseateles sp. P5_B10 | reverse complement strand
GTGCTGATCCGTGAGGCGCCCATGGCCAGGTCGGAGTTGGTCATGTGCTCGCCGTAGATGACGGGCGAGGAGGGAGAGCCGGTCTGGAATTCGCCGAACTGACCCCCGTAGTTGAACCACGCCGAGATGTCGTTGCGGCGCTGGCGGAACTTCTGCTCCGACATGACGAAGTCCAGCGTGCCGACGAGATCCTTGACAGGCTTGAACTGCAGCACGAGCTGGCCGTTCAGGCGCTCGCGGTGCACACCGGTGAACGAGTAGTTCAGGTTCTGCGGCACGCTGTAGATGGAGCCCACGGCCGGGCGGTTCTTGATCTCGGTCGACGTCTTGGGCAGGCCACCCCAGACGGCGTTCGGCCCGCTCCAGTCGTTGTCCTGGATGCCGTCAAAGGTCTTCCAGCCGCTGCTGACATTGGCCTGGGAGTAGCCGGAATCTCGCACTTGGTAGGTGCCCATCAGCGCGATGCCGAACGTGCCGTCGTTGGACTGCGTGCTGTAGATGCCGCTCAGTTCGGGCGTGGCGTTCTTACCCTGCTCTTCGCCAGGCAGGCGGCGGGCAGACTGGTCGCTCACCAGCTTCACGCCAACGCTGGCGACGGTTTCCTTGATGTCGAAGGGGCGCTGGGTGCGGACATTGATGGTCGCGCCCATGCCACCGGTCGGGCTGCTGGCGCGGCTGGTCTTGTAGACCTCCAGCGCTGCAACGCCATCGGAGGCGAGGTTGGAGAAGTCGAAGGAGCGCGAGCTGGGCGCACTGCCGTCCAGGCTGGCGCCAGGCATCTGGCGGCCGTTGAGCAGCACCAGGTTGAAGTCGGGGCCCATGCCGCGCACCGTGATGCGCGTGCCTTCGCCGTTGGCGCGGTCAATGGACACGCCGCTGATGCGGCTCAGCGATTCAGCGAGGTTGGTGTCGGGGAATTTGCCGATGTCTTCGGCAACGATGCCATCCACCAGGCCTGACGAGGAGCGCTTCAGATTGACCGAGGTCTCCAGCGACTTGCGGATGCCGGTCACGATCACCGTTTCAAGCTGCGTCGTGCTGGCCAGCGCCTGGGGCACCGAAGTGGATGCCGTGGGGCCGGCGTTGGGATTGGCCGGGCCCTGGCCGGGGCCGCCTTGGGCCAGCGCGGCGCCGGTGAACAGCAGGCCGCTTGCGGCAGCGAGGTTTGTGAGGCGAAGGGCAGGGCGTAGCTGTCTCATTCACTTGTCTCCAGTAGTTGTGATCTTGTCGAGTGGTGCTCGATGACGAGCTGAAAGCGCTTTCAAGAATACGCGAATGGCAGCGCTTTCAACCTAGGCAACACCCTCGGTCTGCTGCTTCGCGGCAACGCAGGACGGGAGGTTGGCGGGGCTATCCCGCGCTGGCCCGATGTGACCGCTCCCATGGGAGGCGGTGTGCAAATTGGGCGGGCGCTAAGGGTAGTTCTGGGTTGAAACGCAGCGAGCTGATGAAAGCAATGAAAGCGCTTTCAAATAATGATGCGTCTCGCCTCGAGGATCGGCCACATGGTTTACCCGAGCTGAACAACAGTCAGCCCCTCGCCCGGTCGCGCCACGCTGAACGCGGGCGCGCCCAAGCGGGGACCGCGCTGCGACTGAGCCGCAGCGCTTCGGCAGGCACATTACGTCCACTGGACGTGATGTGTCCGGCCTCAGCCCCCGAGGGGACGGCGATGCTTGCCGGATTGACCGGCAAGCACATCGCCTCACGCGGACCGGCTCGGGAGCGGCCCAGCGCTCGGCCCGCAAATGCCGATGCAGCTACCTTTGCATCCGGCGCGTGCTCTCACGCACGACGAGCTCGGGAGCGGGCAGTTGGGCCCTGGGTTTGCCACCACGCAGCATTTCGAGCATGGCGGTCGCGGCTTCCACGCCGATCTCGTAGACCGACTGGCGCACGGTGGTCAGCGGCGGCATGGCGTAGCGCGCCATGATGAGGTCGTCGAAACCAACGAGCGACACGTCGTCGGGCACGCGCAGGTTGCGCCGATGCAGGCCCAGGCAGGCGCCGATGGCCATCTGGTCGTTGGAGGCGAACAGGGCCGTGAAATGAGCATCGCGTTCCAGCAGCCGCGTCACCGACAGCATGCCGCCGGCTTCGGTGTAGTCGCTCTGCACGATGAGATCCTGGTCGACCGCGATGCCGGCCGCGGCCAGCGCATCAAAGTAGCCGTTCTGGCGCTCTACGGCATCGTCGTGCATGAGGTCGCCAGCGATGAAGGCGATCTTGCGATGCCCCTGGTCGATCAGATGCTGGGTGGCCAGGCGCGCACCCTGGCGGTTGTCGAAGCTGAAGCTGAACAGCTGGGGCCCGGACAGCTGGCGGCCAACGACGATGACGGGCAGGCTGTCGGAGACCTTGGTCAGCTCGGCGTCCGAAATGCGGCCGGCCAGCACGATGACGCCGTCGACACGGCGCGACAGCAGGGTCTCGATGGCCTTGCGCTCGTCGTCCTCATGCCAGTTGCCGGACACGAACAGCGGCACATAGCCGGCGCGTTCCAGCTCACGCTCGATGCCCAGCAGCGCTTCACCGTAGAACGGGCTGGAGATGATCTGCGTGACGACGCCGACCGAGAGCGTGCGACCGCCCGCGAGGCCCCGTGCCACCGGGTTGGGCCGAAAGCCCAGCTCCCGGATGGCGGCCTGCACGGCGTCCTTCTTGAGCTGGCTGACTGCGGCCGTGCCGTTCAGGATGCGCGACACCGTGCTCGGCGACACGCCAGCCAGTTCCGCCACCTGCTCCAGCGTGACGACGCCGTCGGGGCGGCTTGAAGGCGCTTTCTTGGCGGGAGTCTTGTCGTTCATCGGCAATGGCGAAGGGAAGCCATGAGTGTAGGTGCCATGAAAAGGGCCGCTGCTGCGGCCCTTTGGCGGTGCCTTGGTGCGAAACGCGGATCAGAGTTTGGTGAACTTGATCCAGTTCAGGTTCCACCCACCCTGGGCTGCGAACACGCCGACGTTGTAGGTGCCGGCATTGATGTTCACCGTGTGCGAGATGGTCGTCCAGTTTTGCCAGCCGCCGGTGTTGGGCACGCCCAGCTGGCCGAGCTGGATGCTGCCCGCGTTGAGGTCCAGCGACAGCGTGCCGCCGGCAGCGCTCGCCACGCGGTAATCGACGCGGTAGCTGCCGCTGGTGGGGAAGGTCACGCTGTTGTAGGCCATCCAGTCGTTGGTATCGATCCAGCCCACGTTCTGGCCGCCCTCCGAGCAGGCCTCCGTCTGCACGCCGGCCTGTGCGCTGTAGGCCTCGGCTTCGATCTGGCGCGACCAGGCCGGGGCGGCCTTGGAGACGATGACGGAGGTGGCCCGGTCGTTGAAGCCTTGGTCCACCAGGCAGCCGGTGTCGCCGGCCCGGGTCACGCTGGTGCCGGTGAAGTTGTCGCCGTCGAAGAACTGCACCTGGTAGCCCGCATTCACGCGCAGCGACGACAGGTCGTTGTCCCGCACGCCACGCGCCTGCAGCTGGGCCAGCGTGTAGCTGCCTTCAGGCAGGGCGGCGGCGTAGCCGGCGTAGTTGCAGTCCTGGTAGACCGTCGCCACGCCGCCGGCTGCCGGCGCGTAGACGCGCACATAGTCCACGTACATCTTGGCGGGCAGGGCCGCGGTGTTGACGTTGAAGCCCGGCCAGTTGCCGCCGACGGCGAAGTTCAGCAGCAGGAAGAAGTCCTTCTGGAATTCATCGGTACCGTTGACGCCGTTGGCGATGTTGGCCTCGTGGTACTTGGTGCCATCCACATACCAGCGGATGGCATTGGCGTCCCATTCCACGGCGTAGACATGCCAGTCGGTCACGGTGGTGGCGATGTTGCCGCCGTATTGGGCGTACTGGCCGTTGTTGTCCTGCCAGTGGATGGTGCCGTAGACCTTCTGCTCGTCGTTGACGTGCTCCATCACGTCGATCTCGCCGGAGGCCGGCCAGCCGACCTGCGGCAGGTTGGCCCCCAGCATCCAGAACGCCGGCCAGGCGCCCAGGAAGGCGGGCAGCTTCATGCGCGCCTCGATGCGACCGAACTTGAAGGTCTTGAGCCCCTGCGTCTTCATGCGCGCCGAGGTGTAGGCCATGCCGCCGAAGTCCTCGCGCTTGGCGATGATGACCAGGGCGTTGTTCTCGATGGTGGCGTTTTCGCGCCGGTAGTACTGCAGTTCGTTGTTGCCCCAGCCGCCGGCGCCGGTCTCGAAGACCCAGTTCGGGCCGATGCTGCCGTTGAACTCGTCGCTCCAGACGAGTTGCCACTGGGCGTGGGCAAGGCCGGCAGCGGCCATCAGTAGGCCGGCCAGAACAGGCCGGACGAGGGATCGAAGCAGATTCATGAATGTCTCCAACAAGTGGTTGTGGTGCCCGTCGCCTGTGTCAGCGACTTGAAAGCGCTTTCAAGATTACGCGGACGAGCGCCCTGGCGGCAACACGGGCGTGTGCCAGAACTCAGGGACGGGTGGACCCGGGGGGCGTGGCCGACCAAAAGGCGAGGTGGAGCCCGCAGCGACCGCCGCGGGCTCCGGTCAATGGATCAGGGCAGCGCGTTCAACGCATTGCGCACGCCGTTGGAGAAGGACTGCCCATCCGTCTTGTCCCAGTTGATAGACCAGGTCATGACGCCCTTCAGGGTCGGGTAGGCCACCGGCGGCTTGATGGCGCCGCATTGCGTCAGCTTGGTCAGGCAGTTCAGCGCCGCCGTGATGGTGGCGAGGCTGGCCTGGCCGCTGTTGGCCGACGAGGGCCCCGAGGGCAGGCCGAAGGCGACCTGGTCCGGCCGGATGCCGCGGAACACATACGGCCCGCTGCCGTTGTTGGTCGTGAAGCCCTCGATCAGCATGCGGCTGGCGGCCACCAGCATGTCGGTGCTGCCCTCGGCGAGTCCCTGCGTCGCATAGGGCGTGTAGACGGCACCGTTGTTGTAGTACTGGACATGCAGCACCGAGAGCTCGTCGCGCAGGCCGTCGATGATGGGCAGATAGGCCCCCCAGATGCCGCTGTTGGCGACATAGCCGCCCTGCACATACGGGTGCTCCGGCGCCATCGACAGATAGAAGCTGCTGCCGATGCGGGCCTTCAGCTGCTTCACAGCGGTGACGAGGTTGGTGATGACCGGCGCGCCCGACGTGACGCCGGCGCCGCTCTCCAGATCGATGTCGATGCCGTCAAAGCCGTATTTGCGCAGGATGGCCTCGACGCTGTTGACGAAGTTGGTCACTTGGGTGGCGTTGGTCAGCGTGACCGTGCCGTTCTGGCCGCCGAAGGACAGCACGACCTTCTTGCCCTTGGCGCGCGCTGCGGCGATGTCGGCGATGAAGCGCGCTTCGCCGCCGGAGCCCGAGTCGAGGTTGAAGGTGATGCTGCCGTTGCCGCCGTCGTCGGCGAAGGCCACGACGATGACGTCATAGGCCGCCGGCACATCGCTGATCGGGAAGGTCGGGCCCGACGGGTTGGTGAAGTTGTGCCAGTAGCCGATGAGCTGGTGCTTGGCCGAAGGCGGTGCAGGCGTGGGAGAGGGTGCTGGCGCCGGTGTGGGCGCAGGGCTGGGGGCAGGCGTGGGTGTTGGAGCGGGCGCCGGTGCCGGTGAAGGGGCGGGCGAGGGCGCCGGGGCGCCGCTGACGATGGTCCAGGGCTGGCCGCTGCCGGCCGGGCCGTTGTGCGTGGATGGGTTGTCGCCCTGGGTCCACCAGTTGGCCTTGTAGTTCACGCCCTGATAGGACACGACGGCGCCGGCCGAATAGGCGGTGCTGGCGCTCCAGGTGCCGGCCGGTGCGGGGGCGGGCGTGGGAGCCGGTGCTGGTGCGGGTGCGGGTGCGGGTGCGGGTGCGGGTGTTGGCGCCGGCGTGGGTGCCGGTGAGGGCGCTGGGCCCGAGGCCGGGCCGATGTCCGTCCACAGCGAGGCATTGGTCGGGTTCCAGCCGGTGGATGCGTAGTCGGTCTGGTTGACGTTGGCCTTGTAGATGCGGCCGTTGTAGGCCACGACCGTGCCGGCCGTGTAATAGGTGTCGGCCTGCCAGGCCGGGTAGGTCTGGGCAAAGGCGGGGTTGCTCAGCAGCAGGGCACCAGCGAGCAGCCAGGGCGTGGCCGCGCGCGGCAAAGGTGGGCGCGAGATCATGGAAGTCTCCGAAGGGGATGGAAAAGGCCGCCGCCCGGCAGACCGGTGCGGCGGCGATTCAGCTCAGCGGAGCTGCTTACTTCCAGGGCGCGTTCTGCAGCGCCGGGTCGTCGACGAGATTGAGCAGGCCGGCGGCCTTCTTGCCGATGGAACCCGGCGAGGCCAGGGCCGCGCTGCCGCAGCTGCCGCTCGCCGTCTTGAGGGCCTGCCACAGCATGGCGCCGTCACGCGGGTTCTTGTTGGCCAGCGTGCTGGTCGTCACCGCGTTCAGGTAGCGCTCTACCGAGTAGGGCTGGTTGATGTTGGCGCCGTAGCTGTTCTGCAGGATGACCGAGCCGGTGCACTGCGCGTCGGCGTTGTTCACTACCAGTTGCGCACCGCTCCAACCTTCGGGCGCCGTCTCGAAGCCGATGGACACGATGGTGCTGGCCGGGAAGAGCTGGCGGTACTGCTTCCAGGCGGTCACGCCGTCGAAGTGCTCGAAGCGCGCGTCGTAGGTCATGATGTTGACGATGTTGAACGCCGTCTTCAGCGCCGGGTAGGCGTTGACGAGCAGGCGCTCGCCGCCGGCCTTGCCGCCCCAATAGCTGGTGCCCACGCCCGAGCATTGCGGGTCGCTGCCTGTGGAAGCGGTGCAGTCCGAGCCGGACGACCAGGCGGCCACCGTCAGGATGCGTCCGCCGCCGGCCAGGTCCACCGCCTTGCGCATGGCCTTCACCGCACCGGCGTAGGCGTCGGTGGTGATGCCGTCGACCTCGTAGTCCACGTCCAGGCCGTCGAAGCCGACGTCCTTCATCAGGTTGGACAGGGCCGTGATGGTCGGGCCGCTGCCCGCATGGCCTTCAGCCGACAAGGTGCCCCAGCTGTTGTAGGTGGCGCCACCCACGGCCAGGATGACCTTGATGTTGCGGGCGTGCAGCACATCGATGGCGGCCTTGATGTCCGAGGGCCGGCCGTTGAAGTTGATGCCCGTGCCCGACCAGTTGTTGGCCGCCATGCCGCCCCATGAGAAGTTGGGCTGGGCGAAGGCCGCCACCACATGGGTGTAGTTGGCCGGGATGCGCGCGAAGTTGCTGGCCACGAAGACCTGGTTCATCGTCATGCCAGTGGCATCGAACCAGTTGTCGCTCCAGCTCGGGTAGTAGACGGTGTAGGCGCGGCCGTTCTGGTTGGCGGACTTGGCGTTTGGGTCKCTCAGGCCTGGCGCCGGTGCAGGCGAGGGGGCCGGGCTGGGCGAGGGACTCGGCGACGGGCTCGGGCTAGGCGCTGGGCCGGTCGTGCAGGCGCCTTGCGACGTCCAGGGTTGGCCGCTGCCGACCGGGCCGTTGTTGGTGGCCGGGTCATTGCCCTGGGTCCACCAGTTGGCCTTGTAGTTGGTCGTGCCCTTGCTGGCGATGGCGCCGCCGCTGTAGGCGGTGGCGGCGGCCCAGACCGGCGCGCAGGTGCCCGTGGGCGCCGGGGCGGGGCTAGGTGCGGGTGATGGAGCCGGCGTGGGGGCGGGCGTCGGCGCAGGTGTCGGGGCGGGCGTGGGCGCAGGCGACGGCGCCGGGCCGGAGGCGGGGCCGATGTCCGTCCACAGCGAGGTATTGGTCGGGTTCCAGCCGGTGGATGAGTAGTCGGTCTGATTGACCAAGGCACGGTAGTTGTGGCCCTGGTAGGTCACGACGGTGCCGGCCGTGTAGTAGACGTCGGGGGCCCAGGCGGGATAGGTCTGGGCCAGGGCCGCGGTGGCGCTGGCGCCAAGTGCGAAGGCGGTGGCGGTGATGGCGGCAAGGCGACGCAGTTGCTGCATCGGGATGCCGGTAGAGGGCTGCTTCATGAGAGACGTTCCTGTTGTGCCAAGGTCTCGTTGAAAAGGAGAGTCCCAACGGGGCTCTCCGGCGGCTGGCCTGCCTCTCCGTGCAGGCTCTTTGGAGC
>NZ_JBFULE010000190.1:0-8032 GCF_056400485.1 Roseateles sp. P5_B10 | reverse complement strand
GGCGGAACTCGGCGGTGCAGAAATGGATGATGTCGTTCGGTGCCAGCTGCCGCGGGCCCACCAGGCGCTCGTGGTTCACGAAAGTGCCGTTGGTGCTGCCCAGGTCGACCACCAGCAGGCCGCCCGCCTCGTCGGCCTGCAGTTCGGCATGCCGTCGAGACAGCCCCTGCGCCTCGATGGTCAGGTCATTGCCGGCATCGCGACCCACGCTGAACGGCAACCGGTCGATGCGATGCGTGACGCGCGATCCATCGGCGGCCACGCTCTCCAGAAACCACGGCGTACTGCCCATTCAAGCCCCTCCACGCTCCTACCGCCAACCTGCGGCGCACACACTTTCGGCGCGTGCTGCGGAATGAGCACATTCTGAAACACATTCACCGGGCAGGAGCACCGGTCCTTCCCTCGGTTGGGGGTCAGCTGCCGCTCAGCCTTAATCCCAGCAACACCAGCGTCGCCAGGCCGAAAACCAGCGTCAGCACGCGCCAGAACAGCAGCGGATGGCGCTGCTGCAGCGGCGTGCGGTCCCGGCTCATGAACTCGGGGCCGGGCGCATAAAGGTCATGCGCCAGCTCTGACAGTGCCTGCTGACGCCGTGAGGGTTGGGGATGCAAGGCCTTGCGCAGCACGCGGTCCAGCCAGTCGGGCAGGTCGGGGCGCCGGGTGCGCAGCGGCACGTATTGCAGCTTGTGCAGGTCACGGGGGCCACGCACCTGGGGCACCTGCAGGCCGTAGGGCAGGGCGCCGGTCAGCATCTGGTAGGCCAGCACGGCCAGCGAGAACAGCTCGGACACCTGCGTGCCGCCGTCGCCGGTGAAGTATTCCGGCGCGGTGTACTGCAGGCTGCCGGCGATGTCGGTGGCGCGCGCATCGCCCAGGCCCTCGTTCAGGCCCGCCACATGGGCCGAGGCGAGGTCGATGAGGATGACAGTGCCCTGGCGGTCGATCATCAGGTTCTCGGGCCGCAGGTCCTGGTGCAGCATTTCCTTGCGATGCAGGGCTTGCAGGCCACGGGCGATCTGGTCGACGAGCTGGCGCACCTCGTCGAGCCCAGGCTTCGGGTGATCGGTCATCCACTGGGCCAGGGTCTGGCCGGTGATGAACTCCATCGCGGTGAAGAGGTGCTCACGCCGCTTCTCGGCCGGCGCGGCCTTGATGACGTGCGGGCTGTCGACGCGCCGCGCCACCCACTCCTCGATCGCGAAGCGGTCCAGGGCCCGGCTGTCGGTGCCCATCTCGGCGGAGGGCAGCTTGAGCGCCCATTCGCGCTCCTGGGCATCGACGGCCAGCACGACCTGGCTCCTTGCGCTCGCATAGAGCTCGCGAATGACGCGGTAGCCCTCGAACTCCATGCGCGGGGCCAACCGTGGCGGCAGGCGCAGGCGCTCCCGCTGCACGGGCGGCGCGAGCTGATCGGGCAGGGATTCAACGCGCGCCAGCATGACGGTGGCGTTGTCCTGGCTGCCCCGCGCCAGCGCCGCGGCCACGAGGGCCTGGGCGGCGGCCTGCAGGTCGGCGCCGTGGCGGCTGACGGTGCTGACGACGAGCGCCGGGTCCAGGTGCTCGTAGGCGCCGTCGGTGGCCAGCAGATAGGTCTCGCCGACCTCGGTGGGCCAGCAGGCGTGGTCGATCTCGAGATRCGGGCTGATGCCCAGTGCCCGGCCCAGATAGGTCTGGCCGCCGTCCAGGCGCACGCGGTGGTCGTGGCTCAGCTGCTCCAGCGCGGTGGGATGGATGCGGTAGGCGCGCGTGTCGCCCACATGCAGCAGGTGCACCTCGCGGCCCTTGAAGACCAGGGCGCTGAAGGTGCAGACATGGCCGCGGTCCTTGTCGAAGCGGCCTTCGCCGAGCTGCGTCTGGGCGTGCAGCCAGCCGTTGGTGGCGGCCAGCACGCATTGGGCGGCGCGGCGTACTGTCCAGGCCTCGGAGGTGCCGTAGTAGTCCTCCAGGAAGCCGCGCACCGCCGCCGCGCTGGCGATCTGGCTGACGGGGCTGCTGCTGATGCCGTCGGCAATCGCCAGCGCAATGCCCCGCGAGCGGCGCTGTGCGTCGGTCGGCAGGGCTGCGCCGTGGAAGTCCTGGTTCAGCGGCTTGACGCCGGCCTCGGAGTGCTGGCCGACTGCGACCCGTAGAGTCATGCAATGACACCGGAGCGTTTCGGGCCGAGCGCCGGGCCGCTCCCAAGCCGGCCCGCTTTGGCGATGTGCTTGCGGCTCGATGCCGCAAGCATCGCCGTCCCCTCGGGGGACCGGCCAAGGTACTCCTTGGACGAGGGGCTCACACGATCACGCGTTTGGGARCTGTCTTGTAATGCGTCGAGTACAGCGACAAGCCCACGAAGGTCAGGCCGCCGACCAGGTTGCCGACCACGGTGGGAATTTCGTTCCAGATCAGGTAATCCATGATCGTGAACTTGCCGCCCAGCATCAGGCCCGAGGGGAACAGGAACATGTTGACGATGCTGTGCTCGAAACCCATGTAGAAGAACACCATGATGGGCATCCACATGCCGATRGCCTTGCCTGAAACCGAGGTCGACATCATCGCCGCGACCACGCCGGTGGACACCATCCAGTTGCACAGCACGCCACGGATGAAGAGGGTCAGCATGCCGGCGGCGCCATGGGCCGCGTAGCCCACCGTGCGGCCCTCGCCGATGGTGCCGATCTTCTGTCCGACCGCGTTGGGCGCCTCGCTGAAGCCGAAGGTGAAGATGATGGCCATGAAGACGGCCACCGTCAGCGCCCCAGCAAAGTTGCCGAAGAAGACCAGCGTCCAGTTGCGCATGACGCCGCCCCAGGTCGCGCCGGGGCGCTTGTCCAGCACGGCCAGCGGCACCAGCGTGAACACGCCGGTCAGCAGGTCGAAGCCCATCAGGTAGAGCAGGATGAAGCCGACCGGGAACAGCAGCGCGCCAACCAGCGGGTTTCCGGTGTTGACGCTGACCGTCACCGCGAAGGCCGCAGCCAGCGCCAGGATGGCGCCCGCCATGTAGGAGCGGATCAGCGTGTCGCGGGTGGACATCAGCAGCTTGGATTCACCGGCATCGACCATCTTGGTCACGAACTCGGTGGGTACGACGTAGGCCATGGTTTGTCTCCTCTTTCGCCAATCAAATAGTCAACGCAGCGCGACGAGCACGCGGCCGTCCTGCACCTGCACGGCATGGGCGCGCACCGACTGCTCGGGCGCTTCCAGGCACTCGCCGGTGTTCAGGTCGAAATGGTTCTTGTAGAGCGGCGACGCGACGACGATGCGCTCGCCCAGGTTGCCCACCAGGCCGCGGGCCAGCACGCTGGCGCCGGAGCGCGGGTCGATGTTGTCGATGGCGTGGAAGTTCTCCTGGCCCACGCGGAACACGGCCACGTGGTGGTCACCGACGCGAGCGGCCACGCCGGTGTTGGGCAGGATGTCGTCGACGGCGCAGATGTGGGTGAAAGTCATGTCGGCTCCTTGATCAAACGGTGGCTTCTTCTTCGCGCTCTTCGGCACGCGCGGGGCGGATCTGGCCGCGCTCTTCCACGAAGATGATTCGCTCGTCCGGCTTGTCGCTGTTGACGAAGGAGCGGAAGCGCTGGCGCACCTCGGGCGTCGTGACGGCCGTCTTCCATTCGCACTGGTAGGTGTCGACGACGGCCTGCATCTGCGCCTCCAGCTCGGCGGCGAGGCCCAGGCTGTCGTTGATGACGACGTCCTTCAGGTAGTCCAGGCCACCTTCGAGGTTGTCGCGCCAGGTGCTGGTGCGCTGCAGGCGGTCGGCCGTGCGCACGTAGAACATCAGGAAGCGGTCGATGTACTTGATCAGGTCGACCTTGCTCAGGTCGCTGGCGATCAGCTCGGCGTGACGCGGCTTCATGCCGCCGTTGCCGGCGACGTAGAGGTTCCAGCCCTTTTCCGTCGCGATGATGCCGACGTCCTTGCCCTGGGCCTCGGCGCATTCCCGCGTGCAGCCGGAGACGCCGAACTTGATCTTGTGCGGCGCACGCAGGCCCTTGTAGCGGTTCTCGATCTCGACGGCCAGGCCGACCGAGTCGTCGACGCCATAGCGGCACCAGGTGCTGCCCACGCAGCTCTTCACCGTGCGCAGCGACTTGCCGTAGGCATGGCCGCTCTCGAAGCCGGCGGCGATCAGCTCTTCCCAGATGAAGGGCAGCTGCTCGACGCGGGCGCCGAACATGTCGACGCGCGCGCCGCCGGTGATCTTGGTGTACAGGCCGTACTTCTTGGCCACCTGGCCGACGGCGATCAGGCCATCGGGCGTGACCTCGCCGCCCGGCATGCGCGGCACGACGGAGTAGCTGCCGTCCTTCTGGATGTTGCCGAGGTAGTAGTCGTTGCTGTCCTGCAGCGCGGCCAGCTTGGGCTCCAGCACGAACTCGTTCCAGCACGACGCGAAGATGCTGGCTGCCGCGGGCTTGCAGATGTCGCAGCCCAGGCCCTTGCCGTGCTTGGCCATCAGGTCGCTGAAGGTCTTGATGCCGCCCACGCGGATGAGGTGGTACAGCTCCTGGCGCGAATGCGGGAAGTGCTCGCAGATGTGGTTGTTCACGGCCATGCCGCGCTTGGCCATCTCGAACTTCATCACCTGGGTAACGAGCGGCACGCAGCCGCCGCAAGTCGCGCCGGCCTTGGTGCAGGCCTTGAGTGCGCCGATGGTGGTCGCACCGTCGCCGACGGCCGAGCAGATCTGGCCCTTGCTGACGTTGTTGCACGAGCACAGCTGGGCGCTGTCGGGCAGGGCGTCCGGGCCGATGCCGACCTTGGCCTTGCCGTCGCTGCTGGGCAGGATCAGGAACTCGGGGTCGGCCGGCAGCTTGATGCCGTTCAGCTGCATCTGCTGCAGCGTGCCGTACTCGGCGGCGTCGCCCACCAGCACGGCGCCGAGCAGCTTCTCACCGTCCTCGCTGACGACGATCTTCTTGTAGACCTGCTTGCGCTCGTCCACATATTGGTAGCTGCGGCAGTTCGGCGTCTTGCCATGAGCGTCGCCGATGCTGGCCACGTCCACGCCCATCAGCTTGAGCTTGGTGGACAGGTCGGCGCCGGGGAAGGCCGCCTCGGCATCGCCGGCGATATGGCGGGCTGCCACACGGGCCATCTCATAGCCAGGGGCGACCAGGCCGTAGGTCTGCTCGTTCCAGGCCGCGACCTCGCCGACGGCGTAGACATTGCGGTCGCTGGTGCGGCAGTGGTCGTCGATGACGACGCCGCCGCGCGGGCCGATGGCCAGCACGCACTGGCGGGGCAGTTCGTCACGCGGGCGGATGCCGGCGGAGAACACGATCATGTCGGTCTCCAGCCAGGTGCCGTCGGCGAACACCATGCGGTGGCGGGCCATCGCGCCGTCGGTGATCTCCAGGGTGTTGCGGCCGGTGTGGACCTGCACGCCGAGGTCTTCGATCTTCTTGCGCAGCACGCGGCCGCCACCTTCGTCGATCTGCACGGCCATCAGGCGCGGTGCGAACTCGACGACGTGCGTCTCCAGGCCCATGTCGCGCAGTGCCTTGGCGCATTCCAGGCCCAGCAGGCCGCCGCCGATGACGACGCCGGTCTTGGAGACCGCGCCGCTGGCTTTCATGCCTTCCAGGTCTTCGATGGTGCGGTAGACGTGGCAATGCGGCCGATCACGGCCGGGCACTGACGGCACGAAGGGGTAGGAGCCCGTGGCCAGCACCAGCTTGTCGTAGTGGACGACTTCGCCGTCGGCCAGCGTGATGGTGTGGTCGCGGCGCTCGATGGCCACGGCCTTGGCGGCCAGGCGCAGCTTGAAGCCGGGGTGGTTCTCGAAGAAGCCCTCGGGCACCAGGGACAGGTCCTCGGCCGATTTGCCCGAAAAGAATTCGGACAGGTGCACGCGGTCATAGGCCGGGCGTGGCTCCTCGCACAGCACCGTCACCTGCACGTCGGCGGCAGCAGGCCCCTCTGCGAGGGATTCGAGAAATTTCTGGCCCACCATTCCGTGGCCGATGAGGACGATGTGCTGCATGTCTTTTCAGGGCGAAGCAGGCTGCGCCGACGGGCTTGGAAAGGCCAGATCGGAGCCACCAGTAAGAAGGCCCCGAGAGCAGCGGTCTGCTCGGTCGGGGCCGGAAGATGAGGTTCGCCGCCTTTGGCGATGCTTCTGCGGAAGCAGAGGGCCGCGTCAGCGCAGCACCTCATCTCCTACGTCGCAAGGACCATGCCTGCGCCAGAAACGGGCATCGCCCATGAGCCGGCATGCACCACGCAGGGGTGGCACAGAGGCGGTGCGAGGCGACGCACCGCGGCGGGGCGCATCGCCCCGTCAGCGGGCCGGGCGGTCCAGCATCACCTCGAGGCCTTGCGCGTTCAGCTCGGCGTCCAGGGCCAGCCAGTCGGCGGCCTCGGCGTCAGCCGGGTGGCCGTGGCTGCGCAGGCGTGCGAGATAGCCATCCAGCAGGCCGGCCTTGAGCTGCTCGTGACGGCGCGGCGCGGCGCGCAGGGACTCGGCCAGCGCCACCATCTCGTCCACCTGCTCCAGCATCAGCGCGGCCAGGCGACGCACTTCGTCCACCGAGCCGCCGATGCGGCCGTAGTGGGTGACCTGCATCGCAAGCGGCTCGGCCGCCAGCAGCCGCGCGACGGTGGACTTGAGCGCTTCGGGCTCGAACTGCACCGGCGTGCTGGTCGGCAGGATCCAGGCGCGGCCGTCGACGTCGAAGGCGCGATAGGACAGGCCGAAGGTGTCGCCCGTGAACCAGCTGCGGCTCCTCTCGTCCCAGATCGCGTGGTGATGCCTGGCGTGGCCGGGGCTGTCGATGAGGCGTAGCGGCCGGCCGGCGAGGTGGATGACCTGCTCGTCATGGCTGGCCTCGGCGCGTTCAGCCGGCACGGGCACGAGCCTGCCGTAGCTGCGCTGCATCTCGGCCTCGCCGTAGACGGCGAGCGCTCCCAGCCATAGCGCCTTGGGGTCCACCATGTGGCGCAGGCCACGCGGGTGCACCAAGGCGCGGGCCTGGGGCAGGGCTTCCATCAGCAGGCCGACGCCGCCGGCATGGTCCAGGTGCACGTGGGTCGGGATCACCCAGTCCACTGCCTCCGGTGACAGCCCCAGCGCGTTCAATGCCGCCAGCAGGCGCGGCACGGCATGGTTGGTGCCGGTATCGATGAAGGCGGCGCGGCCGTTCTCGACCATCAGATAGGCGGCATCGAAGCGCGGGCGCTGGAAGCCGGTGTCGATGGCGTAGATGCCGTGGCCGAGGTCTTCGATGAAGTCAAGCATGAACGGGGCTTCCTAGAATCACCGATCACGATAGCCCAAGGAGGCCGCAGTGGCGGTGCACGAGATTTTGAAGATGGGCGACCCGCGCTTGCTGCGCGTGGCCCAACCGGTCACCGCCTTCGGCACGCCGGAGCTGAAAGCGCTGATCGCCGACATGTTCGAAACCATGGCCGCCGCCAATGGCGCGGGTCTGGCGGCGCCGCAGATCGGCGTGGACCTGCGCCTGGTCATCTTTGGCTACACGAAGAATGTGCGCTACCCGGATGCCCCGCCGGTGCCGCCCACCGTATTGATCAATCCGCAGATCGAAGTGCTGGACGGCGGCCGCACCGAGGGTTGGGAGGGCTGCCTGTCGGTGCCGGGGCTGCGCGGCGTCGTCGAGCGCGATGAACGCATCCGCTACACCGGCTTCGATGCCGATGGTGCGGTGATCGACCGCATCGCCGAGGGTTTCCATGCCCGCGTCGTGCAGCATGAGTGCGACCATCTGGACGGCATCCTCTACCCGATGCGGATCAAGGACTTCACTCGCTTCGGCTTCACGTCCGTGCTCTTCCCGGAGCTCGACCCCGCGTCCGACGACGACTGAGAGATGGAAACACTTGTAAGTGCGGTGCACCGCACGCGGATCTTGTGCGTTGCGCAGGCGCAAAGGAGCATTGGCTCATGACCACGTCCATCGAATCCAAGCTTGTCCTGAAGCGCAACAGCTGGCGCATGCTGGCTCTGGCGCTGTTCATTGCGATCGCGCCTGCCGTCAAGGCACAGGACGCCGACCGTGATCCTCCGACC
>NZ_JBFULE010000189.1:0-8062 GCF_056400485.1 Roseateles sp. P5_B10 | reverse complement strand
GGCCACAACTTCGCCAACGTCGACATCACCAAGGAACCGATTCCTGTCGTGCCGACCATCCACTACCAGATGGGTGGCATCCCGACGAACGTGCATGGCCAGGTCGTCATCCCCAAGAACGGCAAGCCCAACGACATCATCAACGGCCTCTACGCCGTGGGTGAGTGCTCCTGCGTGTCGGTGCACGGCRCCAACCGCCTGGGCACCAACTCGCTGCTGGACCTGCTTGTGTTCGGCCGCGCGGCCGGCAACCACATCGTCGACTTCAACCTGAAGACCAAGTCCCACAAGGACCTGCCCAAGGACGCCGCCGACAAGACCCTGGCCCGCCTGGCGCGCCTGGATTCGGCCACCAATGGCGAGTACTCGCAGGACGTCGCCAACGACATCCGCGCCGCCATGCAGCTGCACGCCGGCGTGTTCCGCACGCAGGCGTCGATGGACGAAGGCGTGGCCAAGATCAAGGAAATCGCCAAGCGTGTCGGCAGCATCGGCCTGAAGGACAAGTCCAAGGTCTTCAACACGGCCCGTGTCGAAGCGCTGGAAGTCGAGAACCTCATCGAAGCCGCCCAGGCCACGATGATCTCGGCCGCCGCCCGCCCCGAGAGCCGTGGCGCCCACGCGCACAACGACTACCCGAACCGCGACGACGCGAACTGGATGAAGCACACGCTGTGGTACTCCGAAGGCAACCGCCTGGACTAYAAGCCTGTCAATCTCACGCCGCTGACGGTTGAGTCGGTGCCCCCGAAGGTCCGTACCTTCTGACGCCGCGCCGAGCAAGGATCAAGACATCATGAAGCGCACCTTCCAGATCTACCGCTACGACCCCGACAAGGACGCCAAGCCCTACATGCAGACTCTCGAGGTCGAGCTGGATGGCCATGAGCGCATGCTGCTCGACGCCCTGGTCAAGCTGAAGGCCGTCGACCCGACGCTGTCCTTCCGCCGCTCCTGCCGCGAAGGCGTCTGCGGCTCGGACGCGATGAACATCAACGGCAAGAACGGTCTGGCCTGCCTGACCAATATGCTGACGCTGCCGGGCACCATCACGTTGAAGCCGCTGCCGGGCCTGCCCGTCGTGCGCGACCTCATCGTCGACATGACGCAGTTCTTCAAGCAGTACMACTCGATCAAGCCCTAYCTSRTCAACGACAACATSCCGCCCGASAARGAGCGSCTGCAGTSSCCCGWMGAGCGCGARGAGCTSRACGGCCTSTACGAGTGCATCCTGTGCGCSAGCTGCTCGACSWSCTGCCCRAGYTTCTGGTGGAACCCSGACAAGTTCGTCGGCCCGGCAGGTCTCTTGCAGGCCTACCGCTTCATCGCCGACAGCCGCGACGAAGCCACCGCGGAGCGCCTGGACAACCTCGAAGACCCGTACCGCCTGTTCCGCTGCCACACCATCATGAACTGCGTGGACGTCTGCCCCAAGGGCCTGAACCCCACGAAGGCCATCGGCAAAATCAAGGAATTGATGGTCCGCCGCGCGGTCTGACGATGGCTGAAGCAGTAGAGGCCCTGATCGCTGAAATGATCGACGAACGTGCGCTGTCCAAGCTGCGCTGGCGCTGCCGTCGGGGCCTGCTGGAGAACGACATCTTCATCGAGCGCTTCTTCAACCGTCATCCCGAAGGCATCAGCCTCAGCCATGCCGAAGGCCTGACTGCGCTGATGGACCTGGCCGACAACGACCTTTTGGATCTGTTACTGCGCCGCAAGGAACCCAGTGGTGAAATCGACACCATTGCCGTGCGAGGCGTGCTCGCCGATCTGCGCACCTGACACCAGTTTTTCAAAGCCTCAAAGGACTGCACCATGACCCCGTCCGACGTGAAAGCCACCCTGTCGTTCTCCGACGGCAGCCCCTCGATGGACCTGCCCCTGTACAAGGGCAGCATCGGCCCGGATGTCATCGACATCCGCAAGCTCTACGCGCAGACCGGCAAGTTCACCTACGACCCCGGCTTCCTGTCGACGGCGTCGTGCAACTCGACCATCACCTACATCGACGGCGACAAGGGTGAGCTGCTCTACCGCGGCTACCCCATCGAGCAGCTCGCGGTGAACTGCGACTACCTCGAGACCTGCTACCTGCTGCTTTACGGAGAGCTGCCGAACGCGGCCGAGAAGGCCAACTTCGAAGACCGTGTGATGCACCACACCATGGTCAATGAGCAGATGCAGTTCTTCCTGCGGGGTTTTCGCCGTGACGCCCACCCGATGGCCGTCATGACGGGCCTGGTGGGTGCGATGTCCTCGTTCTATCACGACAGCACCGACATCAATAACCCCGAGCACCGCGAGATCTCGGCCATCCGCCTGATCGCCAAGATGCCCACGCTTGTGGCCATGGCCTACAAGTACACCGTCGGCCAGCCCTACATCTACCCGAAGAACGACCTCAGCTACGCCGGCAACTTCATGCGCATGATGTTTGCCACGCCTTGCGAGGACTACAGCCCCAACCCGGTGCTGGTGCGCGCCATGGACCGCATCTTCACGCTGCATGCCGACCATGAGCAGAACGCGTCGACCTCGACCGTGCGCCTGTGCGGTTCGTCGGGCACCAACCCGTTCGCGGCCATCGCGGCCGGCGTGGCCTGCCTGTGGGGCCCCGCGCACGGCGGCGCCAACGAGGCCTGCCTGAACATGCTGGGCGACATCCAGAAGCAGGGCGGCGTTGCCCGCATCGGCGAGTTCGTCAACAAGGTCAAGGACAAGAATTCCGGCGTCAAGTTGATGGGCTTCGGTCACCGGGTCTACAAGAACTACGACCCGCGCGCCAAGCTGATGCGCGAGACCTGCCACGAAGTGCTGAGCGAGCTGGGCCTGGAAAACGACCCGCTGTTCGAGTTGGCCATGAAGCTGGAAAAGATCGCGCTGGAAGACGAGTACTTCGTCGCCCGCAAGCTCTACCCGAACGTCGACTTCTACTCGGGCATCGTGCAGCGCGCCATCGGCATCCCCGTGCCGCTGTTCACGGCCATCTTCGCGCTGGCCCGCACGGTCGGCTGGATCGCCCAGCTCAATGAGATGATCGGCGACCCCGAGTACAAGATCGGCCGCCCGCGCCAGCTCTTCGTCGGCGCCACGCCGCGCGACGTCAAGCCCATCGCCCAGCGCTGATCGCTGAACGACACTTAGCGCCTCATGCGAACCCCTCGGTCTTCCCGAGGGGTTCTTTCGTTTTGGGAACCCTGATGACCCGTCCTGAGATCCTCGTCCTCGGCAGCGTCAACCGCGACCTCATCGTGCATGCGCCGCGGCTRCCGCTGCCGGGCGAGACGCTGCGCGGCCAGCGCTTCGGCTCCTGCCTGGGCGGCAAGGGCGCCAACCAGGCCGTGGCCGCGGCGCGCCTGGGTGCCCGCGTGGCACTGGCTGCACGGGTGGGCCTGCTGGAGAACGGCGCGGCCATGGTGACCCAACTGATCGCGGAAGGCGTCGACACGCGCGCGATTGCCCAGCCAGCCGACGAGGTGCCCGGCGTGGCGCTCATCGTCGTCGGTGCCGAGGACGCAGAGAACCAGATCGTCACCGTCGCCGGCTCCAACGGCACGCTTCCGCTGGAGCAGGTCGAAGCCCTCGACATGGCGGGTCYGCGCTGGCTGGTCGCCCAGCAGGAGCTACCGCTGCAGAGCGTCGCCCGAGCCTTCGAGCGCGCCCGCGCGGCCGGTGTGAAGACCGTGCTGAACGCCGCACCTTTTCGCGCCGGTTGTGAGGCTTTGTTGCCGCTGGTCGACCTGCTCGTCGTCAATGCGCTGGAAGCCCAGGCCCTGATCACGACGCTGGGCGGTGGCGCCGCCGAACCCGAGACGCTGGCCCGGACCTTGCGCGCCAAGGGGCCGGCCGCCGTCCTCGTGTCCCTGGGCGCCGAAGGCCTGTGCTGGGTCGATGGCCAAGGCACGCGCCGCGTGCCGGCCCGCAAGGTGAAGGCTGTTGATACCGTCGGCGCTGGCGATACCCTCGTTGGGGCCCTCATCACCGCGTTGGCCGAGGGCCAGCCCATCGAGAACGCGCTCGCCTTCGCCCAGGCCGCCGCGGCGCTGGCCGTGTCGCGCGCTGGCGTGCAGGATGCGATGCCGCGCCGCGCGGAAGTCGAGCAACTCCTCACGCAAACAAACTGAATCCCACAAGGAGAACAAGATGCCCCAGACCCTGCTGCTGCCCCGCTGGATCCTGACCATGAAGGCCGGCGAAGACACGCTGGAAAACCACGCGCTGCTGATCGACGGCGAGCGCATCGCGGCCGTCGGCCCGCGCGAGACGCTGCTGGCCCAGTATCCCCAGGCCGAGCGCGTCGAGCTGCCCGAGCAGATCCTCATTCCCGGCCTCATCAACGCCCATGCCCACTCGGCCATGACGCTGCTGCGCGGCGTCGCCGATGACGTGCCGCTGATGGACTGGCTGCAGAACCACATCTGGCCGCTGGAGAAGAAGTGGGTCAGCGAGGAGTGGACGTATCTGGGCTCCAAGCTCGCTGCGGCCGAGGGCCTGCGCAGCGGCACGACCTACATCAACGACATGTACTTCTTCCCGACCGCGATGGCCCGTGCCGCCGTGGACTCGGGCGTGCGTGCCGCCGTGTCGATGAACGTCATCGACTTTCCCACCGGCTATGCCTCGGGCCCCGACGACTACATCGCCAAGGGCATCGCSGCCTACGAACAGTACAAGGGCGAGAAGCTGCTSGACTGGACSAGYGCGCCGCAYGCGCCCTACACGGTGTCCGACGAGACCTTCATCAAGCTGCGCGAYCTGGCCGAGAAGCTSGACATCCAGATGCAYTGCCACATCCACGAGACGGCGGGCGAGGTGGAAGACGGTTTGAAACAGTTCGGCGTGCGGCCGCTGGAACGGCTGACTAAGCTGGGACTGATGAACGAACGCATGATCGCGGTCCACATGGTGCATCTCAATAACGAGGAGATCGAGCTGATGGCCAGGAACGGGGTGCACCTGGTGCACAACCCCAATTCCAACCTCAAGCTGGCCTCGGGCGTCATGCCGTTGAAGGCGCTGGAGGCCGCCGGAGTCAACACCGTGCTGGGCACCGACGGCGCGGCGTCCAATAATCGTCTCGACATGTTCGGTGAGATCCGCTCAGCAGCGCTGTTAGCCAAAGGCATCACGGGCGACCCGACGGTGGCCTCTGCGCGCACTGCGCTGGAGATGGCCACGGTGCGCGCCGCCAAGGCCATGGGCCGCGCCGACGACCTCGGTTCGCTGGAGGTCGGCAAGCTGGCCGACTGCGTCGCCGTGTCGCTGGACAGCGTCGAATGCCAGCCCGTGTACAACGCCGCGGCGCAGCTTGTCTATGTTGCCGGCCGCGAGCACGTCAGCAATGTCTGGATCGGCGGCCGCCAGGTGCTGCGTGAGCGCCAACCGGTCACGATCGATGTGCCGGCACTGATGGCCGAGGTGCGCGACGTCGTCGGCCGAATGAAAGCGCCATGACCAGAGCGTGGAGCCAGCACGGCCGCTTCAGCCTCAATTGGCGTGGCGATGTGCTGGTTCTGCGCCTTGAAGGGACCTGGAACGAGGTGGCCGCCACGCGGCTGCGCCAAGAGGGCGGCCGCCTGGCCCGTGAGCGTGCCGGCCGCCCCTGGGGCCTGCTGAGCGACACCGCAGCCTGGGAAGGCGCCACGCCCGAGGCACTGGATGGCATCTGGGCCTTCTTCGAAGACGCCCTGGCCCATGGCCTCGCCGCGGCGGCGACGGTCATCCCGGACAGTTTCCAGGCCCTCATCATCCAGCCGATGGCGGCCCGCGCCGCCACGCTGACCAACTTCCACGGCTGCGCCAGCGTCGCCGAGGCCGAGGCCTGGTTGCGCAGTCGCGGTCTCAGTCTGGGCGTGTAGCCGGCGCGGCGCTTGCGGCCGCCTAGAATGCTGGTTTCCCCTTACGCCGGCCGCGCGGCCCCGCCTCCCGACGCCATGACCCGCACCCTGCATCTGCAATGTTTCGAGGGCGGCAACGCCTTGTCCGCCTTCCGTGCCCAAGCCCTGCTGGGCCGGCTGCAACAGGTCAATGAGCGCATCAGCGCCGTCAGCGCCCGCGCGGTGCACTGGGTCTGGACCGACACGGCGATGGCCGGTGATGCGCATCAGCGCTTCGAGGCGCTGCTGACCTATGGCGAACCGGTTGCAGTAGCAGCCACCGGCGACCTCGTCGTCGTCGCGCCGCGCTTCGGTACGGTCAGCCCCTGGGCGTCCAAGGCCACCGACATTGCACGCAACTGCGGCCTGGCGCTCAAGCGTGTCGAGCGCGTCGTTGAATACCGCGTCTCGCTGAAGCCCGGCCTGCTCGGTGGTGCCAAGGCGCTGAGCGAAGCCGACCTGCAGGCCTGCGCCGAACTGCTGCATGACCGCATGACCGAGTCGGTCTGCTTCACCCGCGAGGCCACCGCCCATCTGTTCGACGAGCGCACCGCCGAGCCGCTGGCCCATGTGGACGTGCTGGGCGAGGGGCGTGCCGCGCTGGAGAAGGCGAATGTTGAATTCGGCCTGGCGCTGTCGGCCGACGAGATCGACTACCWCGACACCAACTTCAAGAAGCTCGGCCGCAACCCCAGCGACGTCGAGCTGATGATGTTCGCCCAGGCCAACAGCGAACACTGCCGTCACAAGATCTTCAACGCAAGCTTCATCGTCGATGGCGAGGCCCAGCCGCTGAGCCTGTTCGGCATGATCCGCAACACCGAGAAGCTGAACCCGCAGCACACGGTCGTCGCCTACTCGGACAACGCCGCCATCATGGAAGGCCATGCCATCCAGCGCTGGATGGCCGCCGACGCGCCGGGCTCGGCCTACACGGCCCGCGCCGAGCAGGCCGAGGTGCTGATGAAGGTGGAGACGCACAACCACCCGACGGCCATCTCGCCCTTCCCGGGTGCGTCCACCGGCGCGGGTGGCGAGATCCGCGATGAAGGCGCCACCGGCCGCGGTTCCAAGCCCAAAGCGGGCCTGACCGGCTTCTCGGTTTCCAACCTGCATCTGCCGGGTCTGAGCGAATCCTGGGAGCAGAACCCGGTGGGCAAGCCAGCGCATATCGCGTCGGCGCTGCAGATCATGATCGAGGGCCCGCTCGGTGGCGCGGCCTTCAACAACGAGTTCGGCCGGCCCAATCTGGCGGGCTATTTCCGTGTCTACGAGCAGACCGTGGACGGCGTGCGCCGCGGCTATCACAAGCCCATCATGATTGCCGGCGGCCTGGGCACCATCCGCTCGGACCTGACCCGGAAGATCGAGTTCCCGGCCGGCAGCCTGCTGATCCAGTTGGGCGGCCCGGGCATGCGCATCGGCATGGGCGGCAGCGCGGCCAGCTCGATGGCGGCGGGCACCAACACGGCTGACCTGGATTTCGATTCCGTGCAACGCGGCAACCCCGAGATCGAACGGCGTGCGCAGGAGGTCATCAACCATTGCTGGGGCCTGGGGGCCGAGAACCCGGTGCTGGCCATCCACGACGTCGGCGCGGGTGGCATCTCGAACGCCTTCCCCGAACTGGTCAACGACGCGGGCCGCGGCGCGCGCTTCGATCTGCGCAAGGTGCCGCTGGAAGAGTCGGGCCTGGCGCCCAAGGAAATCTGGTGCAACGAGAGCCAGGAGCGCTATGTGCTGGCCATTGCGCCCGGCAGCCTGGACCGCTTTGCCGCGATGTGCGCGCGCGAGCGTTGCCCGTTCGCCGTCGTCGGCGTCGTCACAGAGGAGCGTGACCTGAAGCTGGTGGATGGCGATACGGAAGTCACCGACCACCCCATCGACATGCCGATGGACGTGCTGCTGGGCAAGCCGCCCAAGATGCAGCGCGATGTGACACGTGTGGTCCGCAGCGGCGGCGCGCTGGACCTGTCCGGCGTCAAGYTGGAGCAGGCGGCGTTTGACGTGCTGCGCCACCCGACCGTTGCAGCCAAGCGCTTCCTGGTCACCATCGGCGACCGCACCGTGGGCGGCCTGAACCACCGCGACCAGATGGTCGGCCCCTGGCAGGTGCCGGTGGCGGACTGCGCCGTCACGCTGGCCGACTTCAACGGCTTTGCCGGCGAGGCCATGAGCATGGG